>JBFMHB010000040.1 GCA_040752915.1 Acidobacteriota bacterium | reverse complement strand
GGGGAGGGCCGGGGCGAGACGGACCCGGGGTGGGGGCGGGGCGGGGGCAGACCGCACGATGTCGTCGAAACTGTCCTGAGGAGCCGGCGGGGAGGAGGAGGAAGCCGGGGGCGGAGGGTGACCGCCCTCCGCCCCAGGGGTTGGTTCAATCAGCCCTTCAGGGAGTCTTTGAAGGTCTTCGATGGCTTGAAAGCAGGGTAGACCCGCTTGGGGACCTTGACCTTGCCGCCGGTCTTGGGGTTTCTCGCCTGGCGGGCCCGCCGCTCGCGCACATGGAAGGTTCCGAAACCGGAGATGATGACCTTGCGGCCTTGACGGAGTTGGGTGCTGACGATCCCCTTTCCAGGCCTCGAGTCCGTGAGCGCCTCGAGCACCGCCCGCACGTCCTTCTGAGGCAGGCCCGTGACCTCGGCGAGCTTCTTGATCAGTTCGGTCTTGGTCATCCTCATTCCTCCCCTGTTTGACTCGAACTATACTGCCCGGTTTTTCTCCAAGTCAAGGCCCGTTCAGACTTTGAGAATCGTCTCAAGGGAGGTATTCCTGGGCCTCCTGGCCATCGAGGACCCCCTCCTGGGCGCGGAGGAGAACCCGATGTGCGAGAGGCACGCCTCCCTGCTCGAGGACCGCGTGATGCATGTCGCCGAGTTCTCCTTCCTGTCCGATCCTCCCGATGGCCGGGGGGCCCATGGGGAGCCATTCCAGGATCTCCTCCGTGGGCAAGGATTCCCATGCGAGGCACTCCTCGCAACCCTGGCGCGTCTGGAGGCCGTAGGTCCGGCCGGACCGCCCCGGAACCTCGACGGGGAGCTTGCACCTTGGGCACAACGTCGGGATCGACACGGCCGTGAGGATCCCCTTCAAGATCCCCGCCCTCAGGGGGGAGCGGAACTGGTTCCTCAGGAGCCACCGCAGGGCGGCGGCGGCGCTGGGCTGGTGGAGGACGGCCAGGACGCGCGTATGGGCCGCCGCCAACAGGATCATCTCCATCGTCGCGCGCTCCTTGACGGGAAAGCACGCGAAGAGGCCCGGCTCCTGGCGAAGGGCCACGGTGACCAGCTCGGGCCACGTGGCGCCCTCTTCACGGGAGGCCTCCATTTGGGCGATTCCCTCGATGCCGAGGAGGGCGTACTCTTCCAGGGACACGATGGGGCCGCACCGGTCCTTGAGCGAACTCAGCAGCGAGTAGTACAGGTGGTTCATCCCCGGTCCGGGGGCGCCGCAGAGGAGGACGAGCCCCATCGGGCCGTCGAAGGCGCTTCGCAAGGAGCGCGCCTCGGTGGGCTCGAGCTGGGAACCGAGGCGATCCCAGTCCCTCGGGAACAGGCGCTCGTCGTAAAGCGTCAGCGCGTAGCGGGTACCCTGCAGGGTGCTCATTCCCCTGACGGAGAGGGTCAGGAACCGGGATTCCACCTGGAGGCGGACCCTCCCCTCCTGGCGTACGTTCTTGGCCGAGTCTCGGATCCCCGAGAGTTCACGGACGAGGGCGTCCATCTCCTCCCGCTTTCCCGGGGCGAGGGAAAAGCGGTCTTCCATCTTCCCTTGCCGGCCCATGGCGATCTTGAGGCCGGTCTCGGCGGGTTTGATGGCCACGCTCCGGCACCCCGTCCGGATGGCCTCGGTGAGGATCGTTCGAAGCCAGTCCGTGGCGGAAGAGTCCCTTTTCAGGGTGGACCAGTGGAGGGGGCGGATATGGTGGCGCTGGTTCGAGAGGACGAAGAGATGGTCTCCCGCCGGATTCCGCACGACCCCCGGGTCCTTCGCCAGTCCATAGAAGTGCTCCAGGGCGCGGATTACGGTCTCCCGCGGGCACACGAGAGGGTCGATGCGGAGCCCGGTGAGTTCCTCCAGGGCCGGCATCAGGCTCGGGTTGTCCAGGTCGGCGATGGCGACGGTGAGGACGTTCCCCTTCCGCTCCACGGGGACCACCTGGTAGAACTGGGCGATGTTCGCCGGAAGGTGGTCCGTGACGGCCGGGTCGGTGACCCACTGCACGAGGTCGTAGGGAATCAGGCCCATGGATTCCCGGAGGAACCGGCTGAGCCGTTGGACGTCCACGAATCCCAGGCGGATCAGGTGATACCCCAACCTGCCGCCTTGTTTCTGCTGGGCCGCCAGAGCCTGCTCCAGTTGTTCCCGCGAGACGAGCCCCTCCCGGAAGAGGAGTTCGCCGATCACGGGCCGGTCGGCGGTCTCGTTGTCCTTCACGGTCCCCTCACTGGAAGCGCTTCAGCCCACGGGTGTTAGTCTTCGAAATCGACCTTGGTCCATCGCTCGGGGTGGTCGGTCCAGGGGATCGCCTGCCCCTCGTCGAGGCGGCAAGACCCCTCTCCTCGGAACCTCGCTTTGCCGCGCCCATGCACCGTGAGTCGCAGGTCCCATCCCCGGATTTCGAATCGTCCCCCCAGGCCCACGCTGTCCACCGAGCCTTGGAAGTGGTAGTAGTCCGCGCCATCGAGGACCGGTTCCAGGCTCCCCCAGGTTCCTTGGACCTCCAATTGGAGGTTGGAAGCGTTTCGGATCTTCAGGGTCCCCTTTCCTTCCAGGCGGATTCTTCCCCCTCCCGAGAATTTGATCCACCCCCGGCTTCCGGAGGCCTCGAACCGATGGGCGGGGCCCGCCCCCAGGGAGACGAGGGCAAGGGCCAGGGCGAGGGCCGCGGTTCCGAGCCGCCGGGCCTTCACGGGCGCCCCCCGAGCGCCTCAAGCACCTTTTTTATGCACAGGTCCTGGATCACCATCAGGCCGGCTTCCTCCGCCCTCCTCGCCGCCTCGTCGTGGCGGATCCCTTCCTGGAGCCAGAGGGCCCGGGCCTTCGCGGCGATGGCCTCCTCCACGATGTCGGGCACGGCCTCGGGTTTTCGGAACACGTCCACGATGTCCACAGGCCTTCCGATGGCAGCAAGGTCCCGATGGCACTTGACGCCCAGCACCTCGGGGAGGACGGGATTGACCGGAAGCACGCTGTACCCGCACTGTTGAAGGTATGCGGCCACATAATGGCTGGGGCGGTCGGGCTTATCCGAGATGCCCACGACCGCAATCTCCCTCGCCCCACGCAAGAGGGCGACGACCCGCTCGTCCATGGCGACCTCCTACGGCAGAGTATACGGTATGTGGGCACAAGAGGGGGAACCGGGGACCGCGGCGAGGGGCGCGCGTCGGGCGGATCCCGCGCTCCATGAAAGCGCGGGGCCCGTTCCCCACGGCGCACCGATCCATCCCGGCGCCTCCGCATTGACGCGCGGCGGGTCGGTCACCGCGAGCCCGGCCCCTCCTCCTGGATCGAGACCCTTGGGACCCTCAAGGTGAAGGTGGTCCCTTCGCCCACCGTACTCTCCACGGCAATCTCGCCGCCCAATTTCTGGGCGGCGTGCTTGGCAATGGCGAGCCCGAGCCCGGTCCCCCCTTTTTCGCGCGACCGGTGAGGGTCGACCCGGTAGAAACGCTCGAAGATTCGAGAGAGGTGCCGCGCCGGGATGCCTTCTCCGGAATCCGAGACGGTCAGCCGGACCCAGGCCCCGTCCTCGGCCTCCGCCGACACGCGGACCCAGCCCCCTGGGCGGTTGTACCGGATGGCGTTGTCCATCAGGTTCTTGAGAGCCGCCTCCAGGGTCGTGGCATCGGCCGTGACGCGGAGCCCCTCGGCCACGGATGCCTGAAGCGCCACGTCCGCCCGGGCCGCCAGGGGCTCCAGCGACCTCACCAGCTCCTCCACGAAGGGGCCGAGGGCCAGGGGGGCGGAGGCCTCCACCGCCCCGGTCTCCTCGAGGCGGGAAAGGGTCAGGAGGTCGTCCACGAGGCGGGCCATCCGGCGCACCTGGTGTTCGAGCCTCTCCAGAAAATGGCGCCTGCGCTCGGCCGGCAGGGTGTCGTCCTGCAGGAGTTCGGCCAGGGAGGCCAGCGCCGTGAGGGGTGTCCGGAGCTCGTGGGAGACGTTGGCCACGAGATCCGCCTTGACCCTTTCCAACGCGGCTTCCGCCGTGCGGTCGCGCAGGTACACCACGACCACGTCCCTCTCCAGGGGCGTGGCCTGAGCGATGAAGCTTCGCCCCCGCCCCCGCTCTTTTTCCTCGAAGGTCCGCCTCTGGAGTGTCCGGGTCGTCCGTGCGTCCTCCACCAGGGAGGCGAGGCCCGCGAGGCCCAGGCTGGCGAGGCCCACCTCTCGGTCGAACCGCGGGAAGAGGGTCTGTGTGGAGGGATTGGCCAGGAGGACGCGGCCTTCCCGGTCGAGAAGAAAGATGGCACGGTCGCTCGCGTCGAGCACCGCCGCGAGGCGCTCCTCCCGCTCCCTCGCCAGGGACAGGGAACGCGAGAACGCCTCCGCCATCTGATTGAAGGCCTTTCCGGCGGGAGCCAGATCTCCCGAGGAGACGTCGTCCAGGCGGGCGGCGAAGTCACCCCGAGTGAGCCGCTCCGCGGCCGCCTGAAACTCCCTCCAGGGGCCCAGGACCCACCGGGCGGCCAGGGCCGCGGCTCCCACCAGCAGGCCCGTCCGGAAGATCCACAGGGGCAAGCCCTCCAGGCCTCCCCCCCATGCCGCCAGGAGCCACGATACGGCCAGAAGGACGAGGAGTCGGCGGAACGACCTCATTCCTGGGCCTTGAGCCGGTACCCCACGCCCCGGACGGTCTCCACCAGCGCCGCGGCCGGCCCCATTTTCTCGCGGAGACGCGCGATGTGGACGTCCACCGCGCGATCCTCCACCGCCCGGTCGTCGGGCCAGAGGTTGGAGAGGACCTGGCCCCGGCTGTACACCCGGTCCGGGTGCCGCACGAGAAGCTCGAGGATCTTGAATTCCGTGGGGGTCAGATCGAAGGCCTTGTCCTTCCATCCGGCTCTGTAGGTGTGGGTATCCAGCCAGAGGTCACCCACCCTGCGCAGGGCCCCGGCCGTATCGGCCGGTTGGGTCCTCCTCAGGAGGGCCCTGACGCGGGCCAGGAGTTCCCGCGAGCGGAAGGGCTTCACCACGTAGTCGTCGGCCCCTGCGTTCAGCCCGGTCACCGCGTCCATTTCCGTCCCGCGCGCCGTCAGCATGAGAATGGCCGTGCGGGCGAAGCGCTGGTCCGCCTTGAGAATCCGGCAGAGGTCCAGGCCCGACATGCCGGGAAGCATCCAGTCGATGAGGCACAGGTCGGGAACCTTGTCCCGGAAGGCCAGGAGGGCCTGGGCGCCGTCCGGGAATCCCGACGTCTCGTACCCCTCCCGCTCCAGGGTGTACACGAGGGTCTCCAGGATGTCGAGGTCGTCCTCCACCACCGCCACGCGCGCCGCCATCGCCGCCCCCTTCCTTGGAAGCTCCGTTCGCCTGGGCCTAAGTTTGCCATTATGACGGAATTGGCCGCAAGTGGGCCTCGCCCTTGCATTTACGGTGAGTGACGTTGTACAATCCCCCCTTGTCGACGGAGGAGCAGGCCGATGAACATTGAGCAGAAGGTGATCAGCATTATTGCCGACCAGTTGAGCGTGGACGAGGCGGAGGTGAAGCCCGAGGCCCACTTCATCAACGACCTTGGAGCCGACTCGCTGGACACCGTTGAGCTGATCATGGCCTTCGAGGAGGAGTTCGGCATCGAAATCTCCGACGAAGAGGCCGAGAAGATCCAGACCGTTCAGGCCGCCATCGACTATATCAAGGCCCACGCCGAGAAAAAGTAGGAAAGGCCCCCCGTGAAACGCCGCGTCGCCGTGACCGGAATGGGGGTTGTGTCTCCCCTTGCCCTCACCGCCGAGGAGACCTGGGCGAAGGTGATCGGGGGAGAAAGCGGGATCGGCCCGATCACGCTCTTCGACACGGAGGGCTGGCCCGTCCGCATCGCGGGCGAGGTGAAGGGCTTCGACCCTCTCCTTTACATGGACAAGAAGGAAGCCCGGCGGACGGACCGGTTCATCCAGTTCGCGCTGGCCGCGGCGCAGGAAGCGGTTCGATCCAGCGCCCTCGCGATCACGCCGGAAAACGCCGAGCGGGTGGGCGTTTCCGTGGGAAGCGGCATCGGCGGCATCGCGACCATCGAGGAGCAGCACACGATCCTCACCCAGAAGGGCCATTCGCGGATCAGCCCCTTCTTCATCCCGGGCATCATCATCAACATGGTCAGCGGTCAGATCTCCATCCTCTTCGGCGCCAAGGGCCCCAACATCTCCACGGTGACCGCCTGCGCGACCTCCTCCCACGCCATCGGGGAGGCGGCGAGGTACATCCAGCGCGGCGAGGCGGACGTGATGATCGCGGGCGGCGCGGAGGCGGCCGTGACCGCGCTCTCCGTGGCGGGGTTCGCCTCCATGCGGGCCCTTTCGACCCGAAACGAGGAGCCCCAGAGGGCCTCCCGCCCCTTCGACGCGGACCGCGACGGTTTCGTCATGGGGGAGGGGGCCGCGATTCTAATCCTCGAGGACATGGATCTCGCCCGGAAGCGGGGCGCGCCCATCCTGGCCGAGATCGTCGGGTACGGGCTCAGCGGGGACGCCTACCACATCAGCGCCCCGTCGGAGGACGGGGACGGCCCCGCCCGCGTCATGGCCAACGCCATCCGGGACGCGGGCCTGAAGCCCGAGGACGTGGATTACGTGAACGCCCACGGCACCTCCACGCCCATCGGCGACAGGATCGAGGTCCTGGCGCTCAAGCGGGTGTTCGGCGAGCACGCGCGGAAGCTGGCGGTCTCCTCCACAAAGAGCATGACCGGCCACCTCCTGGGCGCCGCCGGGTCCCTGGAAGCGGCCCTGACCATCCTGGCCATCCGGGACCAGGTCGCGCCGCCCACGGTCAACCTCGAGACGCCCGACCCCGAATGCGATCTGGACTTCGTGCCGAACGAGGCGAGGCCCATGCCGATCCGGTACGGGCTCTCCAACTCCTTCGGCTTCGGCGGGACGAACGCCTGCCTGATCCTGTCGCGGGTCGAGGGGGCGTGAGCCGCCGGGACCGCTTCAGTAACCGGCCGGTCACACACGCGCCGGTTTGACCCGGAGCCATGCATCGCGCTTTGTAGAATCAAAGGGCATTGTCTCTTGCATCCGTCCGGGGTTCGGGTTATCTTGTCCACGTCGGGAACGTGCAAGCGAGTGTTCACTAGCAGGCGGACGGCGCGTTCCCTTTTGACCCAGGCCGATCCCGGATGAGGAGGTGCCGATGAACATTCTGGTCTTTGTCAAGCACGTTCCGGATACGGAGACGCGGGTGAAGGTGGCTCCCGACGGCCTCCGCCTCGACCTCAGCGAAGCGAACTGGGTCATGAGCCCGTACGACGAGTACGCGGTGGAAGAGGCCCTCAAGCTGAAGGAGAAGCTGGGGGGCGAGGTGACCGCCGTCACCGTGGGCAACGAAGAGTCCGTGAAGACCCTCCGGACGGCCCTGGCCATGGGTGCCGACAAGGCGGTCCTCTGCGCCGACGCCGCCTTCGAGGGCGGCGACGCCGCGGGGACGGCCCGGATCCTCGCGGCCGCCGCGCGGAAGCTCCCCTTCGACCTCATCCTGGCCGGCAAGCACGGAGTGGGCGACGACAACCAGCAGGTGGGGTCCCTGGCGGCCCAATTCCTGGGCATCCCCGCCGTCACCGTCGTCACGGGTCTCGAGGTGAACGGCCAGGAGCTGGTCTGCAAGCGGGAGATCGAGGGGGGCACCGAGGTGGTGGTCGCCGCGACTCCGGCCTTGATCACCTGCCAGAAGGGGTTGAACGAACCCCGGTACCCCTCCCTCAAGGGCATCATGGCCGCCAAGAAGAAGGAAGTCGCCACGTGGAAGGCGGCCGATCTCGGGCTCGACCCGGGGACGGTGGGGGCGGCCGGTGCGGCCTTCGAGGTGCGCAGGATGGAACTGCCTCCTCCGCGGCCCGCCGGAAAGGTCCTGTCCGGGGAGCTTCCGGACCAGGTGAAGGAACTCGTACGGCTCCTCCGCGAGGAAGCCAGGGCCATCTGACGAGGGGAGGTGTGCGATGAAGGTTCTCGTTTTCGCGGAACAGCGCGGCGGA
Organism: Acidobacteriota bacterium; assembly: GCA_040752915.1. Taxonomy (NCBI): domain Bacteria; kingdom Pseudomonadati; phylum Acidobacteriota; species Acidobacteriota bacterium. The sequence continues at coordinate 21,006 of JBFMHB010000040.1, read as the reverse complement.
AAGATCAAGAAGGCCTCCCTCGAAGCCCTGTCGGCGGGCCGGCAGATTGCCGACGCCACTTCGGGCAGCGTGGCGGCCGTGGTTCTGGGGCTCGGGATCGGGGCCGAAGCCCCCGGACTCGCCCGGTTCGGCGCCGACACCATCTACGTTGGCGACGACGCCATCTTCGAGAAGTACTGCGCCGATGTGTACGGCCTCGGCGTGGGCAAGGCCGCCCAGGTTTTCGGCGCCGACGTTCTCCTTTTCTCGGCCACGGCCATGGGCAAGGATCTGGCGCCCCGGGTTGCGGCCCGCTTGGACATCGGGCTTCTCTCGGACGTCACCGCCTTCGCCCTGGACGGTTCGGTCCCCGTGTTCACCCGGCCCATCTATTCGGGCAAGGCCTTTTCGACGGTGGCCCCCAAGGGCGGGAAGCCGTTCGCGGTGAGCCTCCGCCCCAACGTGTTCCCGGCGGTCGAGAAGGCCGGCGCGGGGCAGGTGGTTCCCCTCGAGCACGGCGCCTCCCCGGCCGACGTGAAGGCCGTCGTGAAGGAAATCCTCACGGCCGAGGGCGGCCTCCTCGACGTGGCCGAAGCCAACATCATCGTCTCGGGCGGCCGCGGCATGAAGGGCCCGGAGCATTTTCGGATCCTGGAAGACCTCGCCAAGGTGCTCGGGGGTGCCGTGGGCGCCAGCCGCGCCGCCGTGGATTCGGGCTGGATCGGCCACTCCCATCAGGTAGGCCAGACGGGAAAGGTCGTGAGCCCCGCCCTCTACTTCGCCTTCGGCATCTCGGGGGCGATCCAGCACCTCGCCGGCATGTCCAGCTCCAAGGTCATCGTGGCCGTGAACAAGGACCCGGAGGCGCCCATCTTCAAGGTCGCCACGTACGGGATCGTGGGCGACCTCTTCGAGGTGGTCCCCCTCCTGACCCAGGCCATCCAGGAGCTTAAGGCCAAGGGTTGAACGAGGGGCTTCATCGAGGAGCCACCCGGAGCCGCCTTCGGGCGGCTCCTTGTTTTTCTACGGAAGGCGAGAGGAGCCCGAGCGCTCCTGCGCCGGCACTCGGCGGCGCACCCCGGAGAGGAACGAGAAGTTGCCGTCCGGGGGAAGGACCACCCCCTCCACGTCCCGGAGCGCCACGCATACCGCGTCCGCGTGCCAGAGGGGGGCGGCAGGCACCTCCCGAGCCAAAATCTCCTGGGCCCTCACGTACAGCGGACGCCGGAGGTCCGGGTTCATCTCCCTCGATCCGGCGGCGAGGAGCCCATCGAGCTCCGCATTGGCGTACCGCCCACGATTGAAGCCCAGCGGGGGTACGGCCCAGGAGGCGTACCGGAGGCGCAGCCCGTCCGGATCCGTCACGCCCACCCAGGTCAGACCGAAGGCGTCGAAGTCGCCTCGCTTCACGTCCCCGTAAAAGGTTCCCCACTCCAGCCACTGGGTTCGGCAGTCCACGCCCACTTCGCGCAGGTTCTCGGCCACCACCGAGGCGATCTGGCGGGAGATCTTGTTGTCGGAGGTCTTGTAGGTGATCCGGAAGCGGACGCCGTCGCGTCCCCGAGGGAGGCCTGACTCATCGAGGAGCGCATCGGCGGCGGCAAGATCCCGTCCTGGCGGGGGGAGGGGCACGCTCGCCCAGTGTTCCGGCGGAAGAAGGCCCGCCGCCTCCCTCGCGTATCCCCTCAGGACGTGGCGGATGATGGCTGCGCGGTCCAGAGAAAGGGAGAGGGCCCGCCGGACCTCCGCGCGGTTCAGGGGCGGCCGGGAGCAGTTGAACCCGACGTAAGCGAAGTTCGCACCCGGGGCTCTCCAGACGCGGTACCCCAGGTCCGCGAAGCGGGCCAGGGCGTCGGGAGGGAGGTCGTTGACCACGAGATCCACGGTCCCGCGCCGCAGCTCCAAGGCGCGAACCACGGGATCCGGCACGACCTTGAAAGCCAGGGTGGCGGAGGAGGGCGCGGGCGAGGCAAAGGGGTTGGCCTCGAAGAGGAGCCACTGGCCTCGGGTCCAGGAGCGGAGCCGGTAAGGCCCGCATCCCACCGGGACAAAGGCACCCGCCTCCGTTCCCTCGGGCAGGATCCCCACGTTCAACGCGGAAAGGAGCGCCGCGCGGGGTTCCTTGAGCCGGAAGACGAGGGTGAGGTCGTCCACCGCTTCCACCGCTTCGATGCAGTCCAGGTCTCCCTTCCGGAACGAGGGCGGATCATCCCTGAGGATGCTCCGGATCGTGAAGGCCGCGTCGCGCGCCCGGAGAGGCCGTCCATCCGAAAACCGGACCCCCGCCCGCAAGACGACGCGCAGTCGTTGGGGGTCCTCGAAGGTCCAGGTTTCGGCCAGGTCTGTCTGGGGGGAGAAATCGGGCCCCACGGCGAAGAGCCCGCGGTAGAGGAGACGGAAGGCCCTGTCCGCCGCCACGTCCGAGCCGACCCGCGGATCGAGGCTCGCCGGCTCCTGCTCCACGGCAACGATGAGGTCCGCCTTGCGGGGCGGGGGGCCGCAGGCCAGGGCGCCGGACAGCAAGGAGAGCAGGAGGAGGGCCGCGACGCGCCCCGCGCGGAGGAGCGAAGCCCGAAGCCGCCGGACGGGTTTCACGGCGCAAACGGTACAAGCCGGGGGCGGGGCCGGTGAGGGCGTCATTTCCCCGAGAAGAAGGCGCCGCCGGGGGTGATGGTGCCGAGGACCGCGGGCCGGGAGGCGCCCGTGGCGGACGGGACGTTCCCGGGACGGCCCAGAAGGGTCTCCCGGGCCAGATAGGCCATGAGAACGGCCTCCTTGGCGGAGCCCGGGATCACGTAGTCGTCGGCGCGGCTCACCATGATTCGGGGGAGGGCGTCCTCCAAGCCTTTCATGAGAACGGGGTTCTTGGCGCCGCCGCCGGAGACGATCATCTCTTCGTAGCGCTCCTTCTGAAAAACAAACTCCATCATGGACGTGGCGATGGCCCGGACGGTGAAGGCCGCCAGAGTCGCCAGGAGATCCTCGGGAGTGATGCCGGGATGGGACTTCAAGGCCTCGTCCAGAAAGGCGCTCCCGAAGGTGTCCTTGTCGGCCGACTTGGGCGGAGGAGCTTTGAGGAAAGGATGCGCCAGGAGGCGGTCCAGGAGGTCGGACCGCACTCGCCCGGCGGCAGCCCAGGCCCCGCCCACGTCGCAGGAGGACCGCCCCCGAGTTGCCCTCCGCACGGCCAGGTCCATGAGGCAGTTTCCCGGGCCGGCATCGTAAGCCAGCATCTTCTCCGGTCCCGCGTTCGCCGGAATGGCGGTCAGGTTCGCGATCCCGCCGATGTTCAGGGCGATCCGGCCCCGCGAGGTGTGGTGGTAGAGGAGGTAGTCGAGCAGGGGTACGAGGGGAGCGCCCTGCCCGCCCGCCGCCATGTCGCGGCACCGGAAATGGGAGACCACGGTGAGGCCGGTGCGCTCGGACACAACCGACGGGTTCCCCACCTGGAGGGTGCCTCGAACGGCGAATCCGGGCAGGCGTTCGGATTGAGGATGGTGGTAGAGGGTCTGCCCGTGGCATCCCACCGCGAGCACCTCTGGCGGGGACACACCCGCCTTCTTGATGATGTGGAGCGCGGCGTGGGCGAAGAGCTCTCCCAGGTAAAAGTCCAGAAGGACGGTCTCTTTGAGTCCTCCTCCTCGGGCTCCCTGGCAGGCCTGGATCAGGGAGCGCACCGCGGAGGAGAAGGCGAGCGTGTCGTGGGCCACCAGGGTGAGGGAGGCGTCGGCGCCCGCCCCTTGGATGCGGACGAGGGCCGAGTCGATCCCGTCGGCGGAGGTTCCCGACATGAGACCCACTACGAGATGTTCTTCGGAGGGATCGGCGAGGACGGCCATGGTTTCTCCCCGCGTCATGCTATCGCTCCGAAGCACTCCCCGCAACCCTCTCGTTGACAGTCTTGCCGCGGGGCCGTTAGGATGGCGGGGGAGGATCCGTGAGAAAGACCCTGCCGGTCCAGCCGGACGGTTCCATCGTCCTGCCGAAGGACCTCGCCCAGGAGGTTTTCGGGAAGGCGAGGGAGGCCGTCGTGCACGTCCGATCCGGGTGCCTCGTCCTGTCCCCCGTTTTCGTGGACCTGGACTCGGGAGATCTCCCCGGCCTCCTGTCGCGTTATCACGCGCGGGAGGCCTTGGAACCGGTCCTCGAGGGGGGGTTCAAACGGGGCGCGACGGAGGCGGTGCAATTCGAGGGCGACCTGTCGGTGCTGGCCCTCAGCGACGTCTTCCTCTTCCTCTCGGCCAGCAAGAAGAGCGGGGTCCTCATCGTGGAGGAAAAGTGCCGGTGGGGCTTTTTCCTGGAGAACGGGAGCATCGTGTACGCGACCACGGACGATCCGAAGGCCTCCCTTTCCGCCTATCTCCTCCGGAAGCAGTTCGTCACCGAGCAGGACCTCCACCAGGGTCACAGGCTTCTCCTCCAGGGAGAAGATCCCCTCTCCGTGCTCCTCGAGGTCTCGGGGCTCTCCCCGGACGATTTCCGCGCCCAGTGGGTGAAGTGCGTGGAGGACCGAATCTTCCAGGTCTTCGCGCTCTCCCAGGGACGCTTCGTCTTTCAGAACGGATCGCTGTCCCAGATGTTGCAGTTGAGCCTTCCCATGACGACCACGAACTACGTCATGGAAGCCACGCGCAGGCTGGACGAATGGGCCCGACTCAAGGACCGTCTTCCCCCTGCGGGGACCGTCCTGGAACTCGCCGAGGAAGTGACGGCCAGCACGGCCCTCTCCCACGAGGAAGAACGCATCCTGTCCAAGATCAACGGCCTTCGGACCATGGAGGAAGTCGTCGCCCAGGCCCGGGTGGGGGAAATGGATGGGCGGAAGGCCCTGGCCTCCCTCCTCGCGGCAGGTCTGGTGCGCCCGAGCCGGCCCGGGTCCGAACCGGACGCCGCCGCGCCGCCCCAAGCCGCCCTCGAAAACGGGGAGCGGGAAGTGCTCCGCTCCCGTTTGGAGAGTTACAACAACGTGTTCTCGACCATCTACCAGGCCCTGAAAATGGAGGCCGGATCCAAGGTGGACGTGATTCTGGGCGCCTTCTTCAAGGGGCTGGAGCCGGGCGGCTCGGTCTTTGCGGGGATGGGATTCACCTCGGGCGGCGTCCTGGACGAGGAGGCCGTCCTCCAGCGTCTCGCCGCCCTTCCCTCGGACCGGGAGTCTGCCCTCGTGAAGGACCTTAACGAGCTTCTCTACTTTCAGATGTTCGCCGTGAAGAACACCCTGGGCCCCGAAATGGAAGCGGGCATCGTGGAGATGGCCAAGAGCCTCCTCCACCGGGAGTGAAGGCGCGCCGCCTTCCCCCTCAGTCGTCGCCGTCGGAAACGCGCCCCAGGGCGCCCGCCGCGAAATAGGGTTTGGGAACGCCCTCGGTGCGGCGCTCCGAGAGCCAGAAGAGCGGGGCCTGCGGCCTCCCGAAGTGGTATCCCTGGGCGAGAGGGATGTCCAGGGACATGAGGGTGAGAAGCTCCTCGTTCCCCTCCACACCCTCCGCGATGACCTCGCTTCCAAGTTTCTGGCACAGGGCCGCCATGCCCGCCACCAGGGCCTGTTTCCGCTTGGATCTCTGGATTCCCAAGACGAAGCCCCGATCCAGCTTGACGAATTCGGGCTCGAACCAGTAGAGGTGCTGGAGCCCCGAATAAGCCAACCCGAAGTCGTCCAGCGCGAAGCGGAAGCCGGCCTTTCTCAGCACCTTCAGAACCCGTGACAGGGCTCGGGGGGTCTCCGTGCTGGAGCGCTCCGAGATCTCCACGACCACGGCCTGGGGGGAGATGCCGCTCGACTCCAGGAGCTTCCGGTAATAATCCTGCACGACCCGCAGCTTCAGGAGAGTGTTGATGTGAACATTGACGAAGAGGAGCCCGTAGGGAACCAGGAGCCTCCCGGAGCGGAAGGCGGCGGCAACGCAGGCCGCATCCAGCTCCCGGATGAGGCCCTGGGAGAGCGGGCTCTGGGGGCCGAACACGCGGGCCGGGTTGGCCAGAGGAGTTCCCCCTGGCCCGCGCATGAGCGCCTCGTATCCCAGCACCCTTCCCGTGTTGAGGTGGAGGATGGGCTGGAAGGCCGTGGAAAGGAAGCCCCTCTGGAGGAGCTCTCGGACCTGAATCTCGTCGTTCACACCTGCCCCTCTTTCAGACGGTTGGGCACCCCGAGGGCGTGGATGGCCTCGCTCAGAACGTTGATTTCCACTGGCTTCTCGAAGTAGTAGGAAGCGCCCATTTCGAAGGCCTTTTGCATGATGGCCGGATCGCCGTAACCCGTCATCAGGATCACCTTCGTGTCCGGGCACTTCTCCTTCACGAAGCGGAGAAGGTCGAGCCCCTCGGCGTCGAGCGTTCCGCTCAGCCGGATGTCGGAGAGCAAGACCTGGATTTTCTCCGATCCGAGGATCCGACGGGCCGCCTGGGCGTTGGAGGCGGTCAGGACCTTCACATCCTCGCTCTCCATGAGCGCCTTGAGGCCGAATGCGGTTGCGGTCTCATCGTCCACGATCAGGATCTTGTAGGCCATGGCCACTCTCCCCGGGCTGAGCCCTCGCCTTAGAGTCTGCTCCGCTTGGATCCAACCTAATCCCAATCTTCGCGCCGGGCAACTTCGGCGCGCGGCCCGGGAGCCGATCAGCGGTGGTCTTCCAGGCGCAGGCCGTGTTGGGAGATCTTTCGGTAGAGGGTCGCCCTGGAGACGCCGAGCGTCTTCGCTGCCTCGGGCACGTTCCCTTTGCATTCCCTGAGCACGCGGGCGATGTGGGCCTTCTCCGCCCCGCTCAGATCGAGGGCCTGGGATGGAGGAGAGGCATCCGCCGGCTGGGAGGTCGCGGGACTCCCAAGACCGAAGAAGTGGGAGGGCAAGAGCTCCCGGCCGTCGGACAGGATGTAGGCCCGCTCCAGGACGTTGTGAAGCTCCCGCAAGTTCCCCGGCCACGAGTAGGACCGGAGCAGGTCGAGGGCCCTCGGGTCGAGGCGCGGCAGGGAGCGCCCTCCGGCGATGAAACCGAGGAGATGCTGGACCAGCGCCTCCAGGTCGTCCAACCTCTCTCGGAGGGGAGGAAGAGTGAGGGTCAGGGTGTTGATTCGGAAGTAGAGGTCCTGCCGGAATCTGCCCTCCGCGATGAGCTTCTCCACGTCCTGGTGGGTGGCGCAGACGAGCCGGAAGTCGGAGATCCTTTCCTCCACGCGCCCCAGGGGCCTGAACCGCTTTTCCTCCAGGACCTTGAGGAACTTGCTCTGGACGGTCACGTCCATGTCGCCGATCTCATCCAGGAAGAGGGTCCCCCGGTGGGCCCTTTCCAGGAGGCCTTCCTTGGCTTCCACCGCGCCGGTGAAGGCGCCGCGCGCGTGACCGAACAGCTCGCTTTCCAGAAACTCCCCCTTGAGGCCCGCGCAATTGAGCTCCACGAAGGGCTCGGTGCGTTGCCCGCTGCGCTCGTGGATGAGTCGCGCGAGAAGGCCCTTTCCGGTCCCCGTCTCGCCCCGGATGAAGACGGGACTGCGGTGACGGAAGCTGGCCTCGAGGAGGGGAGTCAGCCTGGCCATGGCTTCGCAGGACCCCAAGAACGGGGTCAGCACGCGGGGCCTCTCCCGCAGGGCTCGGTTTTCCCTCCTGAGGACCCCGAGCTGGAGGGCCTTCCCGAGGAGGACCTCGAGTTCCCTCAGGTCCACGGGTTTGGTGAGGAAGTGATCGGCCCCCTCGCGCATGGCCTCCACCGCCATGGCGATGGTTCCGTGGCCCGTGATGAGGATGATCGGAACCGTGGGGTCGGACCGGCGGATTTCCTTGAGGAAATCCATGCCGTCCCCGTCGGGCAGCCGGACGTCCAGCAGGATGGCGCCGAAGTCCTCCCGCGCCATGGCCTCCCGGGCCTCGGCCAGGCAGGCCGCCTCCGCCGTGCGAAGGCCCTGGGCCTCAAGGTATCGGCTGATCCCGAAACGGACCGCCGCTTCGTCGTCCACCAAGAGCACGCTCTTCATGGTCCCCCATCCGATCGATCTCTCGGCAAGGGGAATCGTATCAGAATCGCGGCTCCTGAGGTAGCTTCCGAACGGCCGACGGTCAAACGGCCTCCGTCGCGGTTCATCCCGGCCTGGGCGAGGGTAAGACCAAGGCCCGATCGGCTGGGAACGGTCGTGAAGAAGGGCTCCAGGACCTTCTCCTCCAGACCGGGAGCCACCCCCAGCCCCCGATCCCGGACCTCGAGTTCCCAGTGGTCCTCCCCCCACCGCGCGGAGACGTCAATGGGCTGGTCCGGGGGGGAGAACTGGCAGGCGTTGTCGAGGATTTCGGCGAGGGCCTCCACGAAGCTCCGGCGGTGGACGAGCACGGGCCTGTCCCGGAGGGAGGCCGAGGGCCGGATCCGCTCCCTGACGGGACGGGGGCTTCGCGATTCGAGCAGGGCGGCCGCCTGGGAGATGAGGTCCTCCAACGCCCCGCTCTCCGGAGGCGTGGCGTCGTCCAGGAAGGCCAGCTGGAGGAACCTCCGGACGATGGCGTCGAGGCGGTGAATCTCGCGCAGGGCCTTTTCCGTGAACACCCGTTCCTGGTCGTCCTGGGCGTGGCGAAGGTCCAGGGCCTGCAGGAGGGTCTGAATTCCGAAAAGGGGATTGCGGATTTCGTGGGCGATGCCTTGAAGGATATTCCGCACGAGGTCTCTCGTCCGGCGGTCTTCCTGGGCCGCGGCCAGGCGCCTCTCCTCCGTGACGTCCCGAAGGATGTGAAGGGTGGCCGCCTCGCCCCCCAGGTTCACCGTCTGGGTGGTGGCCAGGAAATGCGGCCCATCCTGGGAGCATTTCCATTCGATTCCCGCGGCGTCGTGGCCCGTGCACAGCCCCGGGAGGATCTCGGCGCACGCCTTCCCGATGCACCTCCGGATGGGGATTCCGGTGAGGGCGGAGAGGGCCGTGTTGGCCCGGAAGATCCGCCCGTCCGGTCCGTGCAAAACGAACACCTCGGAGGCGGCGTCGAAAGCCTTTTCCCACTGAGCCTTCGCATTCGAGAGGAGGGCGTTGAGGGAATGAAGCCGTGCGGCCATCCGAAAAAGGGAAGCGAAGCGGAGAGAGGGCTGGCGGCCTCCGCCCCCGTCCCGCCCTGCGGGGGCCGGCTGGAGGATCAGATAGGGGGAGAACTCCTCCGGGCCCGAGTCCACCCGCACGGCGAGGTCCTCCCGAAGCGCCGCCATGAGAGGGGCCGCGAAGGCCGGTCCCACCTCCGTGGATTCCTCCATGTCCCGTCGCGGCCCCCTCCAGAAGCGGCTGGAATCCTGGGCGCACAGGTCCCAGACCCGGCACAGGCCCGCGGTTTCGGGCCAGACCAGCGCGGCGGCCTTCCATTCGCTCCGGCCCCGGATGTGGCGCCCGAGCGCCTCGGCCACCGCCTCAGGCGAGTCGGCTCCGGCTAGATCCACGGAGAGGTCGTCGAGGCACTCGTCCTCCGTCGTTCGCGGCACCTGGCCCTTCCGCTTCGATCCCATGGCGTTCGTCCGCCCGATCGATCAGCGGCCGACGGGGGTCAGCCATCCCTCCATCACTTCTCCCAGACGCTCGAAGGGGATGGGCTTGGTCAGGAAGTCATCGGCCTTGAACTCTCGGAGGACTTCGATGCGCTGACTCTCGCGTTTGTAAAGGCCGGTCATCAGGATGATCGGGATGTCCCGCGTCTCCGGGTCCTCCTTCAGCCGCTTGCACATGTGCTTTCCGTCCAGCACGGGCATCATCTGGTCCGTGAGGACGAGGTCGGGCCGGTACTTCCTCGCGAGGTGGATGGCCTCCATTCCGTTCTTCGCCAGAACCACGCCGTAACCCAGGGCCACGAGGACCCGGTAGGCCACGAGGCGCGTGTCGAGTTCGTCGTCCGCCACGAGGATCAGCGGCCGGCGTAGGGGGTTCCCTTCCTCCATGGGAGGCTCCAACGTCGAGCGAAACCCTCTCTTGGCGAAGCGCCTGCGAAGCAGTTCCTCGGGCGCCGATTCCCAGAAGGTCCTCCGGAACTCGGGCCCTTCGCTGCAGAAACAGGTGCCGCAGTGCGGGCAGACGAACGTGGGGTTGTCGGTGATGCAGGTGCACCAATCGGACGCCGCGGCGTCGTACACGGATCCGCAGTGCGTGCAGAAAACGTCGTAGGCGCCCCCCTTCGCGGAAATTTCCGTGGCGAGGCCGGCGATTGCTTGGCTCATGGTTTCATTCCTCCCGAATCGTCCTGTGCAGGGACCGTGCCAAGACTCAGCCCGGGAGTCCAATCCTCAAGACGTTGAAAAATATGAAGTTGTCGATCCGTCTCGCCCGGGCTTTTTCTTCGTGTCTCGGAATCGAGAATGGGCCTGCGAGGGCTTGCTCGAAAATGAGACGCGTGAGCGGTCCTTTGTTTCCTCGGGCCTCGGCTGGAGGGGTGGAGGATGTGCTAAAATCGCCCCCAATCAGCCGCCGTCTTGGAAGGGACGCCGGGAGGCGGAACCGATTGGTCGACGGGAGACCCATGGACGAAGAGGCCGGCAAGGGCGGTGCGGGTTTCGCGGCGGGCGCGGCCTCTCCGTCAAGTTTTGGACCGGATTGGGTGGAGGCGGTCGGGTGGGGTGTGCTCGAACTCGGCCCCCGCGGTGTGGTGTCGTGGGCCTCGCCGGTCGCCGAGTCGGTTTTCGGGGCCGGCCCCGGCGGCCTCTCCGGCCGCCACTACACGGAAATTCTCTCGCCCGACTCCGCCCAGGACTTCTACGGCATCTTCCGGCGCGCCTACCGATCCGCCTCTCCCGTTGCCGCAAAGGGCCTGACCGTCATTCTCGCCGGGGGTGCGTCCAAGGTGGTGGACGTCCATGCGTCCGTCGTCTGCGGGGATTCCGGCGAAGTGCGGACCGTCCGGGGGATGGTGAAGGAGGTCGTTCCCGAGCCCCCCCGGGCCGGTCTGGCGGCTTTGGAAAGCCCGGCCCTTCAGGTCTGCCTCCTGAACGGCGAGGGTCGGGTCACCTTTGCCAACGCGGCGTGGAGAAAAGAGGACGCGGCGGGGTCCGGCCTGTGCGACACGGAGGAGGGCGGCGACTTCCTGGAGGCGCTCCAGCGCTCCCATCGGTCCGGACGTCCCTCCGCCTCCGACCTGGAGGAGGGTCTCCGGGGAGTGTTGTCGGGGCGACGATCCGGTTACTCCCTGGAGTACCTGTGTTCCTGGAAGGATTCTCCCTCCTGGCAATCGGTCACCGCCCATCCGCTGAAGGAGGGCGGCCCCGAGGCGGGCCTTCTCCTGGTTCGCAGGGACGTCACGGAGCGCAAACTCAACCAGCAGGAACTCCAGACCCTGTACCAAGCCTTGGACGCGAGCATTGACGGGCTCGCGCTTCTGAATCCCTCGGGGGAGTTCCTCTACGCGAACCCCGCCTTCGCCCACATCCACGGTTTCGAGGCTCCCGTGGATCTCGCCGGAAAGCGGTGGTCCGACCTCTATCCTCCCGAGGAATACACGAAGCTGAAGGACCTGGTGTTTCCCCACCTCAAGCGGGTGGGATACTGGTCCGGGGAATTGAGGGGGCGCAAGCAGGGCGGGGAGGATCTGTACCAGTCTCTGTCCCTCACGTATGTGGATCGGGGACGCCTCCTCATCTGCTCGGTCCGGGATGTGTCCGAACAGAAAGCGCACGAAGAGGCCTTGAGGGCCAGCGAGGAGGCCTTCCGCACCATCTTCGAGGGAGTCCGGGACGGAATCGCCGTGGTGGATCCGGAGGGCCTGACCATCAAGGCCGCGAACAAGGCCCTTGGAGGGCTTTTTGGGTATGCCTCGCCGGACCCGCTCTTGGGGAGACCCTTGCTGGACCTCCTGGCGCCGGAGGACCGACAGGGGGTCGTGGAGCGCGCTTCCCTAGCGCGGGCGGGTGGCCAGGCCTCCGTCCACCGCTGTTCCGCCATCCGTGCCGACGGGTCCGTCATCCAGGTCGACTGCAACGGGTCTTTCACGGTCTATCGGAATCGTGAGGCCTTCCTCCTCACCCTGCGCGACGTCACGGCCGAAGTGCGGGCCCTGTCGGCCCTGGAAATGTCGGAGCGGCGCCTTCGGGCCTTCTTCGAAGGGGCGCCGGACTCCATCTTCATCAAGGACGGGAGCCTGCGTTACGTCCAGGGCAACCCGGCCATGGCGCGCCTCTTGGGCATCCCCGTGGAGGAGATCCCCGGCAAGAGCGACATCGACCTGTTCGGTCCCGAAGTGGGCGCCCACATTCAGGAGGCGGACCGACGGGTCCTTGCAGGCGAGGCCTTGGAAGAGGAAGCCGTGAAGCCTGTGGCGGGAACGCTCCACTATTTCCACACGGTCAAGGTGCCCATCCGTGACGTGGACGGGCGGGTCGCGGGCCTGTGCGGCATCGCGCGCGACGTCACGGACCGGCGACGGGAGCAGGAAGCCCTCAAGGAGAGCGAGGCGCGCTTCCGCCACATCGTGGAGAGCGTCCCGGACTGCTATTTCTACGTCCACGACGAGGAAGGACGCTACAAGTACATTTCTCCGAACATCCAGGCCATGACCGGTTACACCCCGGAGTACTTCCAGGGTCCGCATGCGCCTCTGGCCACGGACCATCCCATGAACGCCGAGAGCGACCGGATCTCCGAGAGATGCCTCCGCGAAGGGGTCGCCCCTCCCCCCCTGCGATGGGAAATCCGTCACAAGGAGGGAAGGAAACGGATCATCGAGGCCTACGAGAGGCCCGTGTTGCGGGAGGGCAAGGTCGTGGAGGTCTACGGCCTGTGCCAGGACATCACCCGGCGCCTCGAGATGGAGGAGAGGCTTGCGCGGTACCGGGAGATGGAGCTGGCGGGCAGGCTGACCTCCAAGGTGGCGCGGGAGGTGGAAGAACCGATCATCGCCCTGGGAGTGACCGTGCAGGCCCTCCAGCGGAAATTGGGGAGCGGATCGCCTGCCGACGCCTACCTCGACGTCATGGCGGAGCAGGTAAAACGGCTGTCGGACCTCCTGCGCGACCTGACGGATTTGGGCCGGGAGGACGGCGCCTCCGAGAGGGAGTCCCGGCGGGTGGACTTCCTGATCCGCGAAGCCCTCGACGCCGTGGAGTGGGAGTTCCCCGGGGAGGGGAATAGAGTCCGGACCGGAGCACTCGGTGCTGGCCTCCGCGTGCGGGTGAACGGGCCGAGAATCGTGCGCGCCCTGGTCCACGTCATGGGGAACGCGCTGAAGTTCTCGCCAGCGGAGTCGCCCGTCATTGTGGAGGCCGAGAGGGCGGGCGGAGAGGCCGTCATCCGCGTGGAGGACCGGGGAAGCGGTTTCCCGGAGGGGATCCTGGAGCGGGCCTTCGATCCCTTCGTCTCCGCGTCCGGTAAGCGGGCCGGGCTGGGCCTGGCGATTGTCCTGAGGACCGTGGAGGACCACGGCGGCAAGGTGTGGATCCGAGGCAACGAGGGATTTCCCGGCGCGACCGTTCGCATCTCCCTGCCCCTGGCGGAGGAGGAGGGGCCGCGCGCGCCGGGCCGCTTGGAGGGTGAGGTGCGACGGTGAGCCGAATCTTGACGCTGGATTCCGCCGCGGCGGCGGGACGGGATTTCGTGTCTCACGTGGCCGGCATGACGGGAGGCAAGGCGACCCTGACCGGGGAGTTTCCCGACGTCTACGTCCTCGACCACCTCCTGCAGCCGCACTACGGCACGGAGAATCCATCCCCGGAGCTCAAGGATTTCGCGTTGAGCGCGGGCGTCTACCTGTCCCTCTGGCTGGGCCGTTTCTGGGCCTCCGCGGAACTGGCGCCCTACTGGCGGAATGGGGATCTGACCGAATGCGGCATGGGCGCCGCCGTCACGGCGCCGGGAGGGGAGAGCCTGGAATTCTTCGTGGCCTGTCCCTCCCACGTCATGGGCTTCGTGCAAGATCCGCCCAACCCGTTTCCCCAGTTCGCCGGGAGCTGGATGACGCCCCGGGAGGGGGACCCTCTTCTCCCCCGGTACCTGCTGGGCGCCGCCCTCCTTAGCCAGCCGCTGGCCGAAGGGACCTATCCCCAGGCTGCGCCGGGGGAGGGGCCCTTGGGTCCGGCGCACCTGCGCTTCTCCCTGGATCTCCTGGCCCGATCCTGCGCGCGCGACGTGGAACCCACCGACGGGGTGGCCCGACGGATTTTGGAGGACCTGTACGAAGCCGTGCTCTGGCCCCCCGTGGGGGCCTTCGGCAACGACTACGGAACGGAGAACTTGCGGGTCCTGGCCGGCAAAATCGCGGACGCGGGGCCGGAGAACCTCGAAGCCGTCCGGGGCGCGCTGGCGTCCATGGAGCGTGGGTGGACGGCCGACGGCTCCTACCTGGCGGGGCTCATCCTTCGAGCCCTGGACGGCCGCGAGGACCTGCCGGAGGAGAGGCTCGGATTCCACGTGCCCGAGGTCCGGGACGTCCTGAACGAGGCGTCCAAGATCCTGGAAAGGCGCGGCTTGAGAAGAAGCTGACGCCTCAGGGCGCGCTCTCCTTCTCCCTCCGCGCGTCCCAGAAGAGGAAGGCGGCGAGGGCCAGGAAGACCGCGAGCCCCACCCAGTTGCGGAAACTCTCGGTGAACAGGCCGGGCATCCAGGCCGCGAAGCCGAAGGTCTCGTCGTTCACGAACATCTTGGTGACGCCGTCGAAGACCCCCGCCAGAGCGCCTCCAGCGATGAACCCCGAGGCGAGCAGGATGGATTTGTCGTTCCAGACCTTGGCCCGCTTTTCGTCCTTCGTCGAATGCTGGATGAGCCACCCCACGCAGGCCCCGAGGAGGATGGGGCTGTTGAGTTCGATGGGCAGGTACATCCCGAGGGCGAAGGCGAGGGCGGAGATGCCGAGCATTGAGACGATCACCGCGATGACGGCGCCGACGCCGTAAAGCAGCCAGGGGACGTCCTGTCCGCCCATAAAAGCGTTGGCCACGGCGGCCATGGCACCGGCCTGCGGAGCCGGAAGCGGCGAGGCGTGCTCGGGAGTGGGGGTTCCGAAGCCATAGACCTTGGCGAAGAGCATGATGACGGCCGTGACGGTGAGGCTGGCCAAGGCGGACCCCGCCATATTGCTCCATTGGATGGACTTCGGAGTGGACCCGAGCCAGTGGCCGATCTTGAACTGCGTGACCAGGGAGCCCGACATGGAGAGAGCCGTGCAGACCACACCGCCGATGAGGAGAATGGCCAGCATCCCCGCCCCGCCCTTGAGACCCAGGGCGGCGAGCGTCACGGCCCCGATGATGAGCGTGGTGAGGGTCATGCCCGAGATGGGCGTGACGGAGATCATGGCCACGGCCCACGCCGAGACGGCGGAGAAGAGAAACACGATGAGGAAAGTCAGCCCGAGAGACACGAGGGCGAGGCCGAAGGCCCCCGGCTGTCCCTGGACGACCACCAGCCAGAAGTAGAGGAAGATGGCGACGGCCAGCGCCACGATGAGGGCGAAGACGGTGGACATCTTGATGTCGCGGTCCAGGCGGGAACCGCATTCGGCGCCCTCGTGCCTCTTGAAGAGCTGGGAGAGCACCTGCTGGAGGGCCTGTTTGATCACGCCCGACATCTTGAGGATGGAGATGACTCCTGCGGCGAAGATTCCACCGATGCCGATGTTTCGGACTCCAGGGTGCATCACGCCGGAAGCGTCCGTGAAGTTGAAGAAGATGTCCCGATAGGTTGCGGCGGCGTAGTCGGGGCTGATGGACCCGAAGAGAGGAACGAGGACGAAGTAGGAGAGCAGGGAACCGGCCATGATAATGGAGGCGTACTTCACGCCGATGATCACCCCGAGGCCCAGGACGGCCGCGGAGGTATTCATGGCGAAGACGCCCTTGACCTTCTGGGTGAAGCCCTGGAGGGCGGGTATGGAAGCCGTCGTGAACACGTCGCTCCAGGTCTTGAAGGCCAGCGCAAGGTAATCGAGGACGATGCCCAGGCCCAGCGCGTAGACAAGGACCTTGGCTTGACTCCCGCCCTTCTCCCCGGCCACGAGGATCTCGGTCGTGGCAGTACCTTCAGGAAAGGGGAGCTTGCCGTGCATCTCCTGGGTGAAGTACTTGCGGAAAGGAATCAGGAAGAGAACGCCAAGGACCGCTCCTAAAAAGGGGACCAGGAAGATCTGTAGGAAGAGTTCCAGGGACGTCTGGCCCTTGTCGAGGCCCAGCATGAAGATGGCCGGCATCACGAAGACCGACCCGCCCACCACGATCCCGGACGTGGCGCTGATGGCGAGGATGTTCACGTTTTCGATCAGGAGGCTCTTTCGGCGGGCCACGGCCGAAAAGCCGACGGCCAGAATGCTGATCGGGATGGCCGTCTCGATCCCCTGTCCCAGCTTCAGGGCGATGTAGCTCGCCGCCGCCGAGAAGATCACGATCATCAGGAGGCCGAACACGACGGACCGGCGGGTGACCTCGGGAACCCCCGTCTCCTGGTTCATGACCGGCGTGTACGTTTCTCCCGGATTCAACGCCCTGTAGGCGTTTTCGGGCAACTGGAGCGGCTGGGATCCTCGGCTTTCCTTGGCGCTCATGGCTCCCCTTTCCCTAGGGTCCGCCGGCTTCGGGTGCGCGCGGCGAGGACACAGCGTACCCGGTCGCGGGGCCTCTGGCAAGCGTTGAGTTGGCCTCCCGGCTGGATTATCTTACCTTCAGGCGGATCCAGCCTGAGCGGCCGAACGGGTGGAGCCCCACGGGGGCCGGAGGACAAGATGTCGCGACTCGCCCATCGGATCAATCTCCTCTTCTGGGGCCTTGCGGTGCTCGTGGTGCTGGCCGCCGCGGGCTGGGGCATCCACCTGTACAGGCTCCGGGTGGAATCGGACCGGGCCGCCGCGTCCGCGGCCGTCGAGAAGGGACGGGCGCTCCTGGAGAACCTCCGCTCCAGGGGCGCGGAGGTTCGCCATCGGGAATCCCTGGACGAGGCGGCGACCCTCCTGGCGCAGGCCGATTCGGACCTAAAAAAGGGCCGCCGGGTCCAGAGCCTCCGGGGGGCCGAGGAAGCGCTTCTCTTGCTGGAACCCGTGGCCGGCCGCCTGGATACTCCCCGGGCGGAAGCGATCCTGTCCGAAGGTGCGGGAAGGAGACGGGGCGGGTCCCCGGGAAGCGGCGAGGAGATCGGCGAAGGCGCACGGATCGGCGAGGGGGACACCGTGGTGGCCGATGGGGGGGAGC
Source organism: Acidobacteriota bacterium (assembly GCA_040752915.1). Lineage (NCBI taxonomy): Bacteria > Pseudomonadati > Acidobacteriota > Acidobacteriota bacterium. The sequence continues at coordinate 3,925 of JBFMHB010000040.1, read as the reverse complement.
CCTTGCTCTTGACGTTCCCGGACCGCCAGACCGTGGACCTGCGGTCGGGCGGGGTGCTCCGGGTGGCGGCGCTCGGCGATCCCGACACCCCCGTGCGCTTCGCTCTCGAGTCGGGCGCCGCCCTTTTCCAAGCGCCCAGAGCCCTGTCCGAGAGGAGGGCCGCCGTGGTGGAGTGCGCGGGCGCGGAGGTTCGGCTTTCTCCGGGCGCCTTCGTGGAAGTCCGCCGGGAGGGCGGCTCCTTGGAGGTCGAGGTCCGCTCAGGGACTTGCGAGGTGGCCGCGGGGGGCGAGTCGCGGTCGATTTCCGCGGGCCTTCACGTCCAGCGGATTCGCGCCGGGGCGGGTGGCATCGAGGCAGTCGGCCGGGTCTTCGCCGCGCCCGCCGTCGTCGAGCCCGCGGAGGGCGCGGTGCTTTGGGCGCCTCCGGGGGGACGGGCGCCGGTCCGGCTCCAGTGGGAGGCCTCCCGCGCCGCCAATGTGAGGGTCCAGGTGTCCCGTTCGAGGCTCTTCGCCCGGCACGTGTCGGTGGATCGAACCGCCCCGGGGATGTTTCTCCAGGCCGGGGCCCTCGAGCCAGGGACCTACTACTGGAGGCTGCGGGCCGAAGGGGACCCGCTCGGCGCGTGGTCCCCGCCGTTTTCGTTCAAGGTCGTGGAAGAGTCCGCCTCGCCCGCACCGCCCGAGTGGCGTCTCGAGGCCGACGCGACGGGACTGGGAGACGCGGTGGTGGTGAGGGGGACCGTACGCCCTCCCCTCGCGGTGACCGTAAATGGGGTGGAGATACCCGTGGACGAGGACGGCGCCTTCATGGGGACCTTCCCGCTCAAGGGGAGCGTCGTGACGGTGTGTGCCTTCGACGCCGCAGGCCGCCGCCTGAAGTGGGAGAAGTCCCTGCGCTGATCCTGCGCAAACCTTGGCAGGAAAGGCCCTGTTGGTGTACAATCTCCTCTCGTTCGGGAGGGAGAATGACCTCGCGCCCCGCCGCTCGTGCCAAGGACGGCGCCGTTCAAATCCGCTACCTTGACGGGCTTCGGCTCCGACGGGCCGTTCTGGCGGGAATCCGCCGCCTCCAGGAACGAAGGGAGCAGCTCAACAGCATCAACGTCTACCCTGTTCCCGACGCGGATACAGGAACCAACATGGCCCTGACCATGGCCAGTGCCGCCGAGAGGCTGCGGCGCCACACGCACCGCTCCGTGGCGGATACCAGCCGGACGCTGGCGGAGAGCGCCATCCTGGGCTCTCAGGGGAATTCCGGGGCCATCCTCGCCCAGTTCCTCAAGGGGCTCGCCGATGGTCTTCGAGGGCGTGTGCGGGTCAGCACGCGGGACTTCGCGGAGGCCGTCGCCCGGGCCCGGACCTCCGCCTACGCCGCCATCGCGAAGCCCCGGGAGGGCACGATCCTCACCGTCATCAAGGACTGGTCCGAGCACATCCATGCGGCCCCGCAGGATTCAACCGATTTCGCGGTGCTCCTGCGGAGCGCCCTGGCCCGGGCCAAGGAGTCCCTCCGCCACACGCCCGACCAACTCGATGTCTTGAAGGAACATGGGGTGGTGGACGCCGGAGCGCAGGGATTCGTGCATCTCCTGGAGGGGATCACGGATTTCGTTGAGACCGGAGACCTTCGCGCCCCGGAAGGCTCCCGGGAGGTCATGGCGGAGGCTGCTCCCTCGGAGCCCTTCGCTTACTCCCACGGCAGGGTGGACCTCGCCTACCGCTTCTGCACCGAGTGCGTCGTGAGAACCCAGGGAGACGTCTCCCCCGCCCGGGTTCGCGAACTGCTGGAGCCGATGGGAGACAGCCTCGTGGTGGTCTCGGGGGATTCCCTGTTCAAGGTCCACCTCCACACGAACGAACCTCTCCGGATGTACGAGGCTCTCGCGGCGCTCGGGACCCTCGCCTCCAAGAAGTGCGACGACATGCAGACCCAGCACGAGGGGGCCCTGGCCGACCCGGCTCGCGTGGCCATCGTCACGGACTCGGCCTGCGATCTTCCCATGGAGTACATCCGCAGGAATTTCATCTCCATCGTTCCCCTCAAGCTGTTGTTCGGGAGCGAGGTGTTCCTGGACAAGATCGAGATCTCCCCGGCGGAGTTTCTGCGGAAGTGCCGGAGGAGTCCCCACCATCCCACGACGAGCCAGCCCTCCGTGCAGGACTACCTCAAGGCTTACGAGGAGGCGGGCTCGCGAAAGCCGGAGATCCTCGTCATATGCCTCTCGGGGGCCATCAGCGGGACCTTCCAGGCGGCGCAGACGGCGGCCTCCCAGTTCTCGGGTCCTCCCGTCCATGTGTTCGACAGCCGGACGGTGACGGTGGCGCAGGGCCTCCTCGTCCAGCACGCGAGAACCCTGGCGCTGGCGGGGGAGGATGCGGCCTCCATCGCCGCGAAGCTCGAGGAGATCAAGAGGCGGGCGAAGGTCTTTGTGTCTTTGAAGACACTCGAGTTCCTCCGCCGCGGCGGGCGCATCAGCTCGTCCCGGAGCCTCGTGGCCACCCTTCTCAACATCCGGCCCTTGATCTCCCTGAACGAGGAGGGGAAGGTCTTCAGTCCCACCAAGGCCTGGGGGCGGTTCGGGGTGCGGCGCAAGGTCCTCCGAATGGCCCGGCAGGAGTGGGAGAAGTACAAGCGGTTCCGGGTGGCCGTCGCCCACGTGGACGCGCCGGGAGAGGCGGACTACTACGTGAGACGGATCGAGAAGATCACGGGCTTGAAGGACATTCCCGTCGTCGAGGCGACGGCGGTCCTCGGCGCCCATGTGGGTCCCGGCGCCGCCGGCATCGCCGTCCTGGGGATCGAGTGACCACGTTCCTGAGCTTCCTTCTCATCGCCTCCTACCTGGCGGGGTCCTTTCCCACGTCCATTGTCGTGACCCGGCTCTTTCTCGGCGTCGACGTTCGCCGGCACGGAAGCGGCAATGCCGGCGCGACGAACGTGTTGCGGGTGGCCGGCTGGAAAGCCGCCCTTCCCGTCGCCCTCGTGGACGTCCTGAAGGGATTCGCTCCGGCCGCGGTGGCGCTCTGGGGCCCCTGGGATCCCGAGGTGTCTCGCTCCGTCGCCGCCAACCTGTGCGGCGCGGCCGCGGTGCTCGGGCACGTCTTTCCGATCTGGGCCGGGTTCCGCGGCGGAAAGGGAATCGGCACGTCCGCGGGTGCTCTGTTGGCGCTGCACCCTGCCGCCGCAGGCGCCGCCGTGGTCCCGTTTTCGGCGGCCCTCGTCGCCACGCGGAGCGTTTCGGCGGGCTCCGTCTCCGCGAGCCTGGCCCTCCCCCTCCTCGTGATCCTCCTTCGCGGGGAGGGCTGGGCCAGAGATCACCGCGCCGAATTCCTCCTCCTCTTTCCCTGGTCCCTCGCCCTCGTCCTCTTTCATTGGAAGAACATCCTTCGACTCCTCGAGGGCCGCGAGAACCGCATCTTCTGAATCGCGCGTCGAAACCGCCTCGGAGGCCGGGGCCCGGGTCCCCGCCATCCGGCTCCTCCGAATCTGGCGAGTCCGCCTTTCCGGCGGAACCGCACGGGTCACCAAGGAATTCTTCTCGAACGGAAAACCGCCAGGCCTCCGGAGCGCATGCGGAACCGCGCCACTCCATGCGCAGGCTCTCAACCATATCTAGTAGGCACCCCGAATGAGGCTGTCACATATGGCCCACGATCCTCCTTCCCTCCTCACGCGATGCGAAGTCGCGCCCCACTAAAAATTGCGCTGCACTTTTTTTCAGCACAACTTCTTGACACCTGATTGAAGGAACGCTATATTATTCACAACACCAGGTGTTGTGCATCCGTGAGTGAGGCTAGGATATGTTGGCGCGTTTCCTTCCTTAAGGAGGTTCGAATGGCGGAGAAAGTCGAGAAGAAGGTGGCGAAGAAGCCCGCGGCGAAGAAGCCTGCGGCGAAGAAGCCCGCGGTGAAGAAGGCGGCCA
>JBFMHB010000039.1 GCA_040752915.1 Acidobacteriota bacterium | reverse complement strand
TTGTTGGAATGCAGGTCAATCCCGATATACACTCCCATCGTCGGCCTCCTTCCCGTGCGTAAAGCGACTCGTCCAAAGCCACTCTACGCCCGTCGGAGGGGCCGACTACATGATTATCAAGTCTTGTGTTGCCACATTCTTCCCATGCGAGCTTCCTTCTTCTGAGCCGTTCCGTCTCCCGGATGCGGGTGGGGCCCGCCTCTCGATGGAGCAGGGGGTCCAGGGATCGGGTGACGCCGTGCGAAGCGGGTTGGCCTTCCCTTCGGCCGATGCTCGCATCGGCCGAGGGGACGGCCCTTGGCAAGCAAGGGCCGCTACTTTGGAGGCCTTCGAAGACGGGCGGCCGCGGAGGGCCGCCCCTGCAATGAGAGGGGGCCTTTGGGGGGGGAGAATCGGTGGAAGAAAACCTCTGGGGGGAGGAGATCGGCGCCGGGCGACACCTCCCACAGGGCGTGAAGCGTGAGACAAGAGACGGGAGCGGGAGACGAGAAACGGGTGCGGCGAGACTCGGCGGCGGTGCGTAGGCTTGGCCGACCGACCGCAGGGAGGGAGGCGCGTCCCGACGCCGATGGCCCTGAGGCAAGGAAGGCGAGGCGCCCGCACCGGAATCGTATTTTCCTTACGTTGAGGATGCGGGCGCCCTCCCCCGCCATGGATCCACTCGGGGGGTTGACGGCGGCCAAGGAGGTCTGATAAAGTCCTGTTGAAGCGCCGATTTGAGATCCAGCTTGCGGGCGCTCTAGAAATGCGGCTAAAGCGGAGGGGGAGAGGTCCCGCCGGGCTTGATGCCGCGGCGGGTTTTTTTTCGCGCGGCGAGGGAGGTTCGGGGACAAGACGCCACAATCCGGCCGGCGCCGATTTGAGCCGCAGCTTGCGGGCGCCGGAACCGGCCCGACAGGGCGCCGGTTTGCGACACTTCGGCTAAAGCGTGGACGGGCCCGTCCGGCTTTCGCCGAGACGGGTTTCTTGCTCGAAGGACGGGTCCGGGAGGTAGGACATGAGAACCTGGCACTTCGACACGCGATGCCTGCACGGCGGATACGAGCCCGGGAGCGGGGAGTCCATCGCGGTCCCGTTGCACCGATCGGCGGCTTTCCGGTTCAGGGATCCGGATCACGCGGCGAGCCTCTTCTCCCTCAAGGAGCCGGGCCACATCTACGGCCGCCTCTCCAACCCCACCCAGGAGATCCTGGAGGAGCGCCTCGCGGCCCTGGAGGGAGGGACCGCCTCGGTGGCCGTGGCCTCGGGAACCGCCGCGGTCTTTTACGCTCTCGCCAACGCCGCCGCGCCGGGAGGGGAGGTCCTCGCCTCGAAGGCCCTCTACGGAGGCACCGTGGCCCTCTTGCAGGAGACCCTTCCCGCCTTCGGCCTTTCGGCCCGCCTCGTGGACGCCTCCCGGCCCGGCGAGGTCGAGGAGGCCATTTCGGACCGGACCCGGGCCCTCTTCGTGGAGACCGTGGGGAACCCCACCCTGGAGGTCGCCGACCTCCCCGCTCTCTCGCAGGTCGCGCGGAGACACCGGGTGCCCCTCATCGTGGACAACACCTTCGCCACGCCTTTTCTGTGCCGGCCGCTGGAGTGGGGCGCGAACGTGGTGGTCCATTCCCTCACCAAGTGGATCGGCGGCCACGGGACCTTCCTGGGCGGCGCCGTTGTGGACGGAGGCACCTTCGATTGGAAGGACGAGAGATTCCCCGCCTTCCACGCGCCCGACGCCTCCTATGGGGGCCTCCGCTTCGGCCACGATCTCGGCGCCTCGCAAGATCGGGCCTTCGCCCTGCGCACCCGGGCCGTCCTGCTGCGCAACCTCGGCGCGGCCCTCTCCCCCGATTCCTGCTGGATGGCCCTCCAGGGGCTCGAAACGCTTTTTCTGCGGATGGGGCGCCACTGCGCCAACGCCCTCTCGGCCGCCTCGTTCCTGCTCGACCACCCGAAGGTGGAGTGCGTGCGGTACCCCGGGCTTCCCGGCGATCCCTCCCACCCGACGGCCCGAAGAGTCCTCTCGGGCGGATACGGCGGCATGGTGGTCTTCACCCTGAAGACGGGCCTGCCGGGGGCCCGCCGCTTCCTGGAATCCCTCCGACTGTTCTCCCACGCGGCCAACGTGGGGGACGCCAGGAGCCTCGCGATCCTTCCTTCCGCCACCACCCACGCCCAGCTCTCCGAGGAGGAGCGACTCCGCGCGGGGGTTCGGGAGGACCTTGTTCGCCTTTCGGTGGGTCTCGAACACCCCGAGGACCTCGTACGCGACCTGGAACAGGCGCTGGAGTCTGCATGAGTAGTCCCTCGAAGCTCGACGGCCCGCCGCCCGGGCCCTCGCCGTATCGCCACGACGGTCCCTTTCCGCTGGAATGCGGGGACGCGCTCCCCCGCCTCGATATCGCCTACGAGACGTGGGGCGACCCCGACCGGGCGGAGGAGGGGACGGTCCTTCTGGTCCACGCCCTCACGGGAGACGCCCACGCCGCCTCGGGAGGCTCCTCGGGAGACGGGCGCCCCGGCTGGTGGGAAGGCCTCGTCGGGAGTGGGCGGGCGGTGGATCCCTCCCGGTGCTTCGTCCTTTGCGCCAACCTTCCGGGGAGCGGATACGGAAGCACCGGGCCGTCCAGCCTGCGTCCCGAAACGGGGAGGCCCTACGGGTCCGGCTTTCCCGTCCTCACGACCCGGGACATGGCGAGGGCACTGCGGGCCCTGGTTTCGCGCCTGGGGATCTCACGCCTCCGGTGCGCCGTGGGCGGGTCCCTGGGAGCCATGGTGATCTGGGAATTGGCCGTGGAGTTCCCCGGCCTGATCGAGACCGCCGTGCCCATCGCGGGGGATGTGGCGGCGGGGGCCTGGATGGTCGCCTTCGATCACCTGGGCCGGGAAGCCGTCCGCCACGCGGCCCGGCGGGGCGAGCCCGCCGCGGGGCTGGACCTGGCCCGCCGCATCGCCATGGTCTCCTACCGCACGCCCGCTCTCTTCGAGGCTCGCTTCGGCCGCAGAAGGCGCGGGCACATGGGGGAGGAGCCGGTCTCCCCCGATCCTCCCTTCGAGGTGGAAACCTATTTGGCCCACCAGGGCCGGAAGCTCGTGGGACGCTTCGACGCCGACGCCTACCTGTCCCTTCTGCAGGCCATGGACCTCCACGACATCGGCCGGGGGCGGGGAGGGGTGGACGCGGCCCTGGCCCGCGTGGAGGCGGAGGTCATCCTGGTGGGCATCGCGGAGGACCTCCTGGTCCCCGCCGAAGACCTGCGCCGATCCGCCGTCCGGCTTCGCGGCGCGGGGGGAAAGGCGCGGTACGAGGAGATCCGGTCGCCCTTCGGCCACGACGCCTTCCTGGCGGAGCCCGAGGCCGTGGGCGCTCTCCTGCGGCGGCACGTGTTCGGGGAGGCGCCATGAAGGTCCTCAAGTTCGGAGGCTCCTCCGTGGGCTCGCCGGAACGAATCGAGCGGGTACTGGCCCTCCTGCGGCGCCACGGCCCGCCGCCTTCGGTGGCGGTCTTTTCCGCCTTCGGGGACACGACGGACGGACTTGAAGAGGCGGGCCGGCTCGCCTCCGGGGGTGGCCTTGCCGATGCGCAAGGGGTTCTGGCCGGACTTGCCCGCTTTCACGAGAGCCTCGGCCGCGCGCTCTTCGCGCCCGGGCCGGCGCTCGAGAATTCCCTCGCCCTGGTGGAGAGCCACTTCGCCCGGCTCCGGGCCATGGCCGGCGCCGTGGCCGCCCTGGGGGAGTTCTCCCCCCTCGTGCGGGACTCCTTCCTCGGGACGGGCGAGCGCCTCTCCAGTGCCTTCATGGCATCCTTTCTGCGGGAGCGCGGGCTTCCCGCCGCGTGGGTTGACGCGAGGGAGGTGATCGTCACCGACGCCGCCCACACGGAGGCCTCCCCCCGCCTGGCCGCCACGCGCCGGGCGTGCCGCAGCAGGCTCCTCCCCCTGTTGAGGTCGGGCCGACTCGTGGTGCTTCCAGGTTTTCTGGGGCGTTCCGAATCCGGGGAGGACACGACGCTGGGCCGGGGCGGTTCGGACTTCACGGCGGCCCTGGTGGGGGCCGCCCTCGACGCGGAGGAGATCCAGATCTGGACCGACGTGGACGGGATCCTCACGGCGGACCCGTCCCTCGTTCCGAAGGCCCGGAGCCTCTCCCTCCTGAGCTACCGGGAGGCCTCGGAACTGGCCTTCTTCGGGGCCCGCGTACTCCATCCCAAGACCCTGGAGCCGGCCGTGGCGAGGGGAATCCCCGTGCGCATCCTGAACACCCTGCGCCCGCGGCACCCGGGAACGCGGGTCCTCGGCGAGGTCCCCCCCGCCAAGGCGCCCCTCAAGAGCATCGCGTACAAGGAGGCCATGTGCGTCGTCAACCTCTCCACACCGAAGATGTTCAAGGCGCCGGACTTCCTGGCGCGGCTCTCGGCCATCCTGGTCCGCCACGGCCTCGCTCCGGACCTCATGGCGACCTCGGAGGTGTCCGTGGCCCTCGCCTTCCAGGAGGGCCCCGCCGTGAGCGCGGCCCTGAAAGAGCTGGAGGCGCTCGGCCCGGTGGAGCGTCGCACCGGAGAGGCCCTCGTGTGCCTCGTGGGGGAAGAGCTGCGAAACCGGCCAGGCCTGGCGGGGGCCATCATGGAGGCCACCGTTCCGGCGAGAGTGTCCATGGTCTCCTTCGGAGGATCGGGCATCTGCTTCGGGTTCCTCGTGGACGAGGAATCCCTGCCGGGAGTGGTCCGCCGGCTGCACCGCAGGTTTTTCGAACGGGCGCGGGCCGGGAGAAGGGACGGAGCGAAGCGGGAGGCGGGTCATGAGGCGGGAGACGATGCGGTACAGGGCCGCCGTGCTCGGAGCCACGGGAATCGTGGGCCGGAGGCTCGTGGGCCTGCTCCAGAGCCATCCTTGGTTTGAGATCGGCGCCCTCTGCGCCTCCGAAGAGAAAACGGGCCGCTCCTACCGGGACGTGGTGGGCGGACGTTGGGAGGGCCGCGACGGGCGCGCCGCCCCGGACCTGCCCCTCGGGTCCGGGCGGCCGGAAGAGATGGACGCCGACGTGGTTTTCAGCGCCCTGGAAACCTCCGCCGCCGCCGCCGCGGAACCGCTTTTCCGGAAGGCGGGATTCCCCGTCGTGACCAACGCCTCGCCGTTCCGGATGGACCCCGAAGTGCCCCTCCTCGTCCCTGAAATCAACGCCGGACATCTCGTCTTGGCGGACCTCCAGTGGCGGCGCCACGGAGGGTTCATCGCCGCCAACCCCAACTGCAGCACCATCGGCCTCTGCCTCGCCCTGGAACCCATCCGTCTCGCCTTCGGTCTGGAGCGCGTCTGCGTCACGACCCTCCAGGCCCTCTCCGGCGCCGGCCATCCGGGACTTCCGTCCCTCGACATCCTGGACAACGTCCTCCCTTTCATCCGCAACGAGGAGGAGAAGCTCGAACGGGAGCCCAACAAGATCTTCGGGCGCGCCTCTCGCGGCCGCATCCGCCCCGCCGCCCTGGACTGTTCGGCCCAGTGCAACCGGGTCCCGGTGCGCGAGGGCCACCTCCTCAGCGTCCAGGCCGAGACCCGGCGGCCCGTCTCCCTCGGCGCAGCGGCGGAGGCTTTCGAGGCCTACCGCTCCCCCCTCGCCGGGAAGGGCCTTCCCTCGGCGCCCGAACGTCCGGTGCTCTTGAGGATGGAAGATGACCGCCCCCAGCCCATCCTCGACCGGGACGCTTCGGCGGGAATGGCCGTCACCGTGGGGCGCCTCCGAGTGCAAGGAGCCCGGCGCCTTCGCTTCGTCGCGCTCGTCCACAACACGGTCCGGGGCGCGGCGGGCGGGACCCTCCTCGTCGCCGAACTCCTGGCGGCCACGGGCCGCCTCTCCCTCCGCCGGGACCCCTCGAAGCGGCGGGCGGCGCCCCGTGTTATAAGGTTGGAATCCGGACGGAGCGCCCCGTGAACGACCGCACCGTGGCCCTTCTCGAACTGCTCTCCGAGCGAATCGCCGTCCTGGACGGCGCCATGGGGACGCAGATCCAGGCGCGGGGCCTGTCCGCCCGGGACTACGGCGGGGAGCCCTTCGAGGGCTGCAACGAGGCCCTCGTTCTGAGCCGCCCCGACGTGGTGCGCTCGGTCCATGACGCCTACCTGGCCGCCGGCGCCGACATCGTGGAGACCGACACCTTCGGCGGCACGCCCCTCGTTCTGGGCGAATACGGCCTCGCCGACCGGGCCTTCGAGATCAACCGCCGGGCCGCGCAGATCGCCCGGGAGGCCTGCGCCGAGGCCTCCACCCCCGCCCGGCCGCGCTTCGCCGCGGGCTCCATGGGGCCCACCACGCGATCCATCAGTCTCGCGGGGGGGCTCACCTTCACCCAGTTGGCCGACCACTACAGGGTCCAGGCCCTCGGGCTCCTGGAGGGCGGGGCCGATCTCCTTTTCCTGGAGACCGTGCAGGATGCACTCAACGCCAAGGCGGGTCTCGCGGGCATCCGGAAGGCCGTCGAAGAGTCGGGACGCGAAGTCCCCCTCGTCGTGTCGGCCACGGTGGAACCCTCCGGCACGCTGCTGGCGGGCCAGACCATCGAGGCCTTCTACGCCTCCGTGATGCACGCGCCCCTCCTCGCCGTGGGCCTGAACTGCGCTACAGGCCCCGACCTCATGGGGAGCCACCTTCGGAGCCTGTCGGGGATGGCCCGCACCCGAACGGTCTGCTTCCCCAACGCCGGAATGCCCGACGAGGGCGGACGCTACGGCCTCTCGCCCGAATCCCTGGCGCGGGCCATGCGCCGGTTCGCCCAGAACGGATGGATCAACGTGGCCGGAGGGTGCTGCGGGACGGGCCCCGACCACGTGCGCGCCCTGGCCCAAGCCCTGGAAGGCGTGGCGCCCCGCCGGGTCCCGGACCACCACCGCGTCTTCCTTTCCGGGATCGATTTCCTGGAGCTGGAGGAGGACAACCGGCCCGTGCTCGCCGGGGAACGCGCCAACGCCCTCGGCAGCCGCGCCTTCAAGCGCCGCATCGCGGAGGGCCGGTTCGAAGAGGCCGTCGAAATCGCGCGGGATCAGGTCCGGGCCGGCGCCCAGGTGGTGGACGTCTGCCTCCAGGACCCCGAGCGGGACGAAACCTCCGACCTCACCGCGTTCCTCGAGCGCGCCGGGAAAGTGGTCCGGGCGCCCCTCATGATCGACACCACCGATCCCCGCGCGGCCGAGGCCGCCCTCCCCCTGTGCCCGGGCCGGTGCCTTCTCAACTCGGCCAACCTGGAAGACGGCGGGGGGCGTCTGGCCCGCATGGCGGAACTGGCCCGGACCTTCGGCGCCGCCCTCGTGGTCCAGACCATCGACGAGGACCCCGAGGAGGGAATGGCCCGCACGGCGGAGCGGAAAATGGCCGTGGCGCGGCGGGCCTTCGCCCTGCTGACGGAGGGCCACGGCCTTCGGCCCGAGGACATCTTCTTCGATCCCCTGGTCTTCCCCTGCGGCACGGGAAGCCCCCGCTTCCGGGGCGCCGCGGCGGAGACGCTGGCGGCCCTCCGCTCCATCAAGGCGGAGTTCCCCGACTCCCGGACCCTCCTGGGCATCTCGAACGTCAGCTTCGGGCTTCCCGCGGCGGCGCGGGAGGCGGTCAACGCCGTCTTCCTCTACCACGCCACCCGGGCCGGGCTCGACGTGGCCATCGTCAACACGGAGAAGATCCCGCGCTTCCCGTCCATCCCCGAGGCAGAACGGAGCCTTTGCGAGGACCTCCTCTTCGACCGCGGCCCGGACCCCCTGGGGGCGCTCCTGACCCGCTTCAAGACCCGGCCGGCGGGGCCGGACGGGACGCCGGAGCCGGCGGTCGGCCCTGAGGAGGCCCTGCTTCGCTGTGTCACCGAAGGAAGCCGGCGGGGGCTCGTGGAGGCCCTGGACGCCCTCCTCGCCGCGGGCGCTCCTCCCCTGGACATCGTCAACGGCCCCCTCCTGCGCGGCATGGACGAGGTGGGACGGCGATTCGCCCGCAACGAGCTCATCGTCGCCGAGGTCCTCCGGTCGGCCGAGGTCATGAGGGCCGCCGTCTCCCACCTGGAGCGGCACATAGACGGCGCCGCCCCGTCCCGCGGAACCGTGGTCCTGGCCACGGTGCGAGGGGACGTCCACGACATCGGCAAGAACCTGGTGGACATGATCCTCTCGAACAACGGCTACCGTGTCGTGAACCTGGGCACGAAGGTGACGCCGGAGAAAATCATCGCGGCGTGCAGGCAGCACGAGCCCCACGCCCTGGGCCTCTCGGGCCTCCTCGTCCGGAGCGCCCACGAGATGGCGGCCACGGCTCGGGAGGTGACCGAGGCGGGACTGGACCCGATCCTTCTCGTGGGCGGGGCGGCCCTGACGGAGCGTTTCACGGACCGGACCATCGCCCCGGCGTACGGCGGCCTCACCGCCTACGCGGCGACGGCCATGGCGGGACTGGAGCTGCTGAACCGGCTCCTCTCCCCCGAGGAGGGCGCCGCCGCGCGGGAAGAACTCCGCCGCGAGCGGGAGGCCCGCCTCGCCCGGTCAGCGGAGCCTTTGAAGGACGAGGCCGCCTCGCCTTCCGGAAAGGCCGTCCCCCCCGTGGAGGCCCTCCCGCCCCCCGACCGCGGCATGCACCTCCTCGAAGCCCTGGACCCCTCCGCCCTCTGGCCGTATGTGAACCTCCAGATGCTCTACGGGAGGCACCTCGGCCTTCAAGGCCCCGCGGCGCGCCTGCTGGAAGCCGGTGACCCGCGCGCCCTCCAGCTTCGCGAGGTCGTGCAGGAGATCCTCGACTCGGGCTGGCTTCGCCCCAAGGGCCTCTACCGTTTCTTCGGAGCCGAGTCCCGCGGGGATTCCCTCTTCCTCGACACGGGGGACGGGGCCCGAACCGAGCTCCCCTTTCCCCGCCAGCGATCGGGCGACCGCCTGTGCATCGCGGACTTCGTCCGCCCGGCCTCCCTCGGAGGCGGGGACTCCGTCGCCCTCCTCGTCGCCACGGCGGGGGAGGGGGTGAGGGAGCGCGCCTCCTCCCTGCGGGCGCAGGGCCGCCTGCTCATCTCCCACGCCCTTCAGGCCGTGGCCCTGGAACTGGCCGAGGCCGCCGCCGAGTGGATCCACCGGCGCATCCGTGAGGCATGGGGCCTGCCCGACCCGGAGGATCTCTCCATGGCGGACCGCCTGCGCGGGCGGTACCGTGGAAAGCGCTTCAGCTTCGGCTACCCGGCCTGCCCGGACCTGGAAGGCCAGGACCTCCTCTTCCGCCTCTTGGGGCCGGAGCGCATCGGCGTTCGCCTCACGACGGACCGGATGATGGACCCGGAGGCGTCGGTGTCCGCCGTCGTGGTCCACCACCCGGAGGCCCGTTACTTCAGCGTTTGAAGGGATTGGAAGGAGGCATGGGAGCCATGACCAGCCGCCGGGAGGCCTGGAAGAACTGGATGGCCGAATCGGTGATCGTGGCCGACGGGGCCATGGGCACCCTCCTTCGCGCGCGGGGCCTGCCCGCCGCGGCCTGCGTGGAGGAGGCGACCCTCAGCCGCGGGGACCTGGTCTACGATGCCCACCGGGACTACCTCCACGCCGGGGCCCAGATCCTCACCACCAACACCTTCCGCGCCAACCGCCTCCACCTGGCCGCCCAGGGCCACGCGGACAAACTGCGCGACATCAACGCGCGGGGCGTGGAGATCGCCCGGCGGGCCGCCCACGGCGCACCCGTCTGGGTGGGCGCATCGGTGGGCCCTCTCAAGGTCATGCTCAAGCCCTACGGCGACGTCTCCGAGGACGAGGCGCGAGACGTCTGCCGGGAGCAGATCGCGGCCCTGGCCGAGGCCGGCCCGGACCTCTTCATCCTCGAAACCCAGCAGTCGGTGGTGGAGGCCCTCTTCTTTCTCGAAGCCTGCCGGGAGCTGGCGCCCGACGTGCCCGTCCTCGCCTCCCTCACCGTCAGCCGCGAGGGGCGTACCTTCTTCGGCGACCGTCCCGTGGAGGGCTGCCGCCGCCTCGCCGCCGCGGGCGCCGACGTGGTGGGCATCAACTGCTCGGTGGGCCCCGCCGACACCCTGCCCTTCGTGGAAGAGGTGGCCAGGAGCGTGGACCACCCGCTCGCCGTCATGCCCAACGGCGGGTACCCCGCCGAAGTGGACGGCCGAATCGTTTACCTTTCGAGCCCCGAGTACGTGGCGGAATACGTCCGCCGGTACGTGGACCTGGGCGTGAACGTGGTGGGCGGATGCTGCGGAACCACGCCCGAGACCATCCGAGCCATCTCGCGTCTCCTCCGGGGCCGTCCTCCGGCGGGGCGCCAGCCTTCGGAGCGGGGGACCCTCGTGGTGGAGGCCCCCGCCGCCGCCCCTCCTTCCTCGCCCGCGGAGACGCCCGGCGGCTTCTTTGGAAAGCTCGGGACCTCCTTCGTGGTCACCTGCGAGATCGATCCCCCCAAGGGACCCGACGCCGGGCCCGCCGTGGAGGCCGCCCGGCTTCTGAAAAGGGCCGGGGCGGATGCCGTGAACATCGCCGAAAACCCCATGGCCCGCGTGCGGGTGGCGCCCATGGCCCTGGCCCACTTCATCGAACAGGAGACGGGGCTTTCCACCATCCTCCACATGACCTGCCGGGACCGGAACCTTCTCGGCCTCCAGTCCGAGCTCCTCGGGGCGGCGCTCCTCGGGGTGGACGGCATCCTCGCCCTGTCGGGCGATCCGGCCTCCCTCGGCGATTTCCCGGCCGCCACGTCGGTGAACGACGTGAACGTCGTGGGCCTGGTGAAGATCGTGGCCTCCCTCAACCGGGGCCTCGACTTCTCCGACAACGCCACGGGCGCGCCCACCCACTTCGGCATCGGCGTGGGCATCAGCCTCACCCCTCGAGACCCCGAGGCGGAGGTCCTCAAGCTCCGCGAGCGCGCCGAAGCGGGGGCCACCTTCGCCCTCACGCAGCCCGTCTTCGACCTCGACGACGCCGCGCGCTTCCTGGACCGCGTCCGGGATATTCCGCTGGCCGTCCTTCCCGGCCTCCTGCCCCTGGCCGGCCTCAAGCAGGCCCTCTACCTCCACAACGAGGTGCCCGGCATGCGCGTGCCCGATCCCGTCCTGCGCCGGCTCGAAGCGCTGCCGGCGCGGGAGGACCAGATGGCCTTCGGCGTGGACCTCGCCCGGGGGCTCCTCGAGGGCATCCGCCGCATCGCCCCCGGCGCCTACCTCACTTCCGGAGGCCGCCGGGCCGCCGTTCTCGCCGACGTCCTGTCCGGGTGAAGGCGGAACCGAGCGCCGCCCCTCCCGTTCCGCCGCTCCCCCGTCCCGGCCCCCCGTTTTGGGGGGGGGACTTGCATTCATGGTCATTTATGACTATATTCAATCTGCGGAGCGAAATCATTCATGAGCGCTCCCTCCAGGAGGCAGACCATGGACGTCGCCAAACGGATCACCGCCCTGCGGCGCGCGCGCGGCCTGAGCCAGGCCGAGGTGTCCCGGAGGCTCGGGTGGAGCCCGCCCAACTACGCCCGCATCGAGAAGGGCCGCATCACGCCTTCCCTCCGGTCGCTGGAGGCCATCGCCGCGGCCCTCGATTCGCCTCTGGCGGCCCTCACGGGCGCCGATCCCATGCCCCCGGAGGTTCCCGTGGTGGCCTTCGCCTCCGCCGGTCCCGGCGTGGAATTCACGGACCAGGGATACCCCGCCGGCGGCGGCATGTACTTTCTGCCCAGGCCGCCGGAGTTCACCGATCCCAACGGCTTCGGCGTGGAGGTAGCGGGAGACTCCATGGTGCCCAAGTACGAGGACGGCCAGGTGGTCATGGTGGATACGCGCAAGCGCCCCGTCAGCGGGGATTACGCCGTCATCGGCCTCATGAGCGGGGACAAGTACGTGAAGCGCTACAGGGAGGCGGGCGGCCGCGTCCTCCTCGAATCCGTCAATCCGCTCTACCCTCCCGTGGTCGTGGAACCCCACGAGGTCCGCTTCGCGTACAAGATCGTGTGGGCGAGGGAAAGGTGAAGGGCAGGAGTCCGAGGGCCCTTTCGGCATGAGGAAAGCCATGGCTGAAGGCACCGTCCCAGGAATCCGAACGGGCCCCGCGGGGTGGAGCTACCCGGACTGGAAGGGAGTCGTGTACCCGGCGAAGACGGGGCGGTATTTCGACCACTTGGGCTACATGGCGGGCCTCTTCGACGTGCTGGAGGTGGACAGCACTTTTTACCGGATCCCGGATCCCCTGAAGACGGGCGAGTGGGTGCGGAGGGTGGCGGACCGGCCCCGGTTCCGCTTCACGGTCAAGCTCTTTCAGGGCTTCACCCACACCCGCAAAGCGTCGCTGGTGGACGAGCGGGCCTTCCACCGGGCCGTGGAGCCCCTGGCCCGGTTCGGCCGGCTCTCGGCGGTCCTGGTCCAGTGGCCCTGGTCCTTCCGGAACACGCCCGAGAACCGCCAGGTCCTGTTGGACCTTTGCACGCGATTCTCGGCCTACCCCCTGGCCGTGGAGGTGCGCCACGCCTCCTGGGGCCACAAGGACGTGCTGAAGCTTCTGAGGGAACGGGACCTGGCCTTTTGCAACGTGGACCAACCCGCCCTCGCCCAGTGCCTGGGCCCCACGGGGGCCGTCACCTCCCGGCTCGCCTATTTCCGCTTTCACGGGCGCAACGCCGCGTCCTGGTTCGCCGAGGGCGCGGGCCGCGACGAGCGCTACAACTACCTCTACACTCCGGGCGAGCTGGCGCCCTGGGCGGAGGCCGTGCGAGGGGCCGCCTCGGTGGCCGAGGAGGTCGTGGTGATCTTCAACAACCACTTCCGGGGGAAGGCGGCGGCCAACGCCTTCGAATTCCAGCACGCCCTCACGGGGGCGCTCCAGCCCGTCCCCGAGCCTCTTCTCCAGGCGTATCCGCGCCTCGAACCGGTCTGCGGGACCGCCTTTCAGCGCTCGCTCTTCGCCGCCGAGGCGGGCCTCGCCTGGACCGGATAAACACCCCTCCGATGGGTCCGTCGATGTAACCACAGCCTCACACAACAGTCACGATCCGGTGCCAGCCTTTTGGGCGCCTCCTCGATCCTTCCCTCTCATCTCCATGACAAATCAGTCTTTCTCGCCGCGGCGCCTCTGGCAGTCTCCTTGCATAACCTGAACAGACCAGACCACGTCCGCGAGCGCGCCCGCGGACGTTTGGCCAGAACTCGAGGGACCGGTTCGCGAAGGATCGCTTCCTTCCGGCCGGGCATCCAGGAAGGAGGAGGAGTCGGTCCCGAAGAACGTGCGATTGCCCTAACCCCTCTACAGGCGGGAGAGCCCTCTCCCGCCTCTTTTTTTTAAGAGGGGGAATTTCCGGGAGCCGCAGACTCCCTTCCCCTCACGGAGGCGTGGGGAAGAACGCTCGATGGCCGCCTCCTTCCCCCTTCGGGACTCTGAGGAAATTGCAGGTCCCCGACGCCCGGAAATTACAGGGGAGAGGCGGCGAAGGTGTCGCCCTGGGAGAGGTCTCCCGTCCGGAAGCCTTTGAGAAACCACCTCAGGCGCTGTTCGGAGGTGCCGTGGGTGAAGGCGTCCGGGACGACGTATCCCTGGGACTGGCGCTGGATCCGGTCATCTCCCACGGCGCTGGCGGCGTTCATCCCCTCCTCGATGTCCCCCTCCTCCAGGATGTGCTTCGTCCGCTGGGCATGGTGGGCCCACACGCCGGCGAAGAAGTCCGCCTGGAGTTCGAGGCGCACGCTGAGCCGGTTGTATTCCTCCTCGCTCATGCCAGCGCGAGCCTCCTGAACCTGGTCCATGATCCCCAGGAGCTTCTGGACGTGGTGGCCCACCTCGTGGGCGATCACGTACGCGGCGGCGAAGTCCCCGGGAGCGTTGAGGCGCCGCTGCATTTCCTCCAGGAATACGAGGTCGATGTAGACCTTCTCATCCGCCGGACAGTAAAAGGGCCCCACAGAGGCGCTCGCCCCCCCGCACTCCGAGCGGGTATAGCCGCTGAAGAGGACGAGCCTCGGCTCGCGGTAGTTCGCTCCCTGCTGTCGGAACAGGGCGTTCCACACGTCCTCCGTATCGGCCAGGACCACCGCGACGAACTCGCCCGCCTCCCGCTCCTGCTGGGATAGGGATTCGCCGGAGCCGGGGGCCTCCAGAAGCTGTCCCTGCTGGGGCTGGAGGACCTGCACCACGTCCTCCGGATTCCCCCCCAGGAAAAGGATCACGAGGGCGATGACGATGGCCCCAAGCCCGCCCCCCGCCACGGCGATCTTGCGGCCGCCTCCGCCCCGGATGTCTTCGACGTTGGCGCTCCGGCGCCGGCCTCTCCATAACATGGCTCCTCCTCGGGACCCCCTCCCCTCTGGCGCGCGTCGTTCCTTTGCTCGCTCCCAGGTCTGATCCGACGATACGCCCCCGCTCCGCGCGGGGCAAGGCTTGGCAAGGCCGGCGGGCCCATCCCCCGGCAGAAACAACTCTCTTGTGACTCTTTTGTCGCAGTTGATAAATGGTCATTTTTGACTATATTCTATGTGGGGCCGCCCCCCGCCCCGCCAGAGGAGATCCATGGAGTTCGCGCCGCTGGTGAACCGCTCGGCCTTCACCTTTTACTCGGGGACCCTCACACCCGAGGGGTGGGCCGAGGCGTGCGCCCGGAAGGGGTACGCGGCGGCGGGGCTGTGCGACCGGGACGGCCTCTACGGAGCAGTCCGTTTCTACAAGGCGGCGAAGGCGGCGGGGCTTCATCCCGTCCTCGGGGCGGAGATCACGGATGGGACATTTCGGATTTCGGATTTGGGATTTGGGGAGCGCAGAAACCATGTAGCCTCTTCCGGGGCCGTCTCTTCCAATCCGAAATCCCAAATCCCCAATTACAAATCTTCCCTGTTCGCCTTCGCGCGGGATCTGGAAGGGTACGCCCGCCTCTGCGGCCTCGTGACGCGCCGGAACCTCGAATCCGACCGCTTCGACCGGGCGGCCGAGTGCGCGGCGGCGACGGAAGGGGGCCGCGTGGCGCTCCTGGCGTCGGACCCGGCCCTCCTCTTCGCCCTGAAGAAGGCCGGGGCGGAACCCGGGAGCCTCTTCGCCCGCCTGTCAGGCGACCCGTGCGCCGACCCCGGCGCCCGCGCGGCGGCCCGGTGGCTGGGGCTCCCCCTCCTCGCCGCGCCCCTGGCCTATTTTCCCGATCCCTCGGGCTACGCCGTCCACCGCCTCCTTCGGGCGGCCAAGCACCGTCCCCCGGAGGCGGGGCCGGGGGAGCACCTTCTCGCCCCGGCGGAGGCGCGGGGGCGCTTCGGACGGGACCCGGCGGCCCTCGACGCCGCGGGCGAACTGGCGGCCTCCTGCGGCGTGGCCCTCCCCCTCGGCGAGTGGCTCCTCCCCCATCCCCCCCTTCCCGCCGGCGAGACCGAGGCGGGACGGCTGAGGGCCCTCTCCTACGCGGGCCTCGCCCGGCGGGTGCGGAACGTCGCCCTGCCCTACCTGGAGCGCCTCGAGCGGGAGCTGGACGTGATCGTCCGCATGGGCTTCGCGGGGTATTTCCTCGTGGTGGAGGACATCGTCCGCTTCGCCCGCTCCCAGGGCATTCCCAACATCGGCCGGGGTTCGGGGGCGGGGAGCCTGGTCTCCTACGCCCTCGCCATGACCCACGTGGATCCCGTGGCCGAGGGGCTCTACTTCGAGCGCTTCCTGAACCCCGAGCGGCGCAACCCGCCGGACATCGACCTGGACTTCTCCTGGCGCGAGCGGGACCACGTCATCCGCCACGTGTACGACACGTACGGCGATGGCAATGTCTGCATGATCGCCACCCACAACACCTTCTCGGCGCGCTCGGGCTTCCGCGAGATGGCCAAGGCCCTGGGCGTACCCGGCGAGGAGGTCTCGGTCCTCGCCCGCGCCGTCCCCCACACCTCCTTCGATCGCTTCGAGGAGGCCCTCCGCGCCCGCCCAGAGGCCCGGGGGGCGCCCTTGGGTGAACACCCCTGGCGGGAGGTGCTCGAGGCCGCGCGGTGGGTGGACGGCCTACCCCGCCACCTCTCGGTCCACTGCGGCGGCGTGGTGGTGTCACCCGTGCCCCTCACCCGCCGCCTCTCGCTGGAGCGCGCCGCCAAAGGCGTGGCCATCACCCAGTGCGACATGTTCGACGTGGAGGCCCTCGGGCTCATCAAGATCGACCTTCTGGGGAACCGCTCCCTGGGCGTCCTCTCGGACGCGGTGGCCGCCGTCCGGGACCATACGGGAAAGGAGCCGCCCGTTTTCCCGCCCGAGCGCACCTACGGCGACCTCAAGACCAACCACGCGCTCTCCGAGGGCCGGACCATGGGCTGTTTCTACGTGGAGAGCCCGGGCATGCGCCAGCTCCTGAGACGCCTGAGGACGCGCACCTTCCCGGACCTCACGGCGGTCTCCTCCATCATCCGGCCCGGGGTGGCCGAATCGGGCATGATGGAGGCTTACGTGCGCCGGCGTCTGGGCGAGGAGCCGCCGGCCTACGCCGCGCCCGGCCTGGAGCCGATCCTGCGGGAGACCTTCGGCGTCATGGTCTACCAGGAGGACGTGATCCGCGTGGCCCACGAGTTCGTCGGCCTCACCCTCGGCGAGGCGGACCTCCTGCGCCGGGCCATGAGCGGAAAGTACCGGGGCCGGCGCGAGATGGAGGCCCTCGCGGGGGCCTTCTTCGAGAAGGGGCGCGCGAGGGGCCTTTCGGAGGAGACGCTCGAGGAGCTGTGGGGACAGATCCGGTCCTTCGCGGGCTACGCCTTCTGCAAGGCGCATTCGGCGTCCTTCGCCCAGCTCTCCTACCAGGTGGCCTTCCTCAAGGCCCACCACCCCGCCGAGTTCTTCGCCGCCCTGATCAACAACCAGGGGGGCTTCTACGGGACCGCGGCCTACGTGGAGGAGGCTCGGCGCTGGGGTCTTTCCATCCTCCCCCCCGACGTGAACGCTTCGGAAATGGACTTCGCCGGAAAGGGCGACCTGCTCCGGTGCGGATTCTTCACCCTCCGGGGCCTCCGGCCCTCGGCCCTGGACGCCCTCTTCGAGGAGCGCGGCGAGGGGCCCTACCGCTCCTTCGAGGACCTGCGCGCGCGCCTGCGCCGCCGGGTGAGCCCCGCGGAGATGGAGGGGCTCGTGCGGGCGGGGGCGTGCGACTCCTTCGGGACCAGTCGCGGCGCCCTGTTGGCGAACCTTCGCTCCGCCGCCTTGTCCCTTCCGCCTTCCGCTTTCCGCCTTCCGCCTTCCGCCTTCGGCCTCTCCCTCGCCGAGACGCTCTCCGGGGAAGTCCGCGCGCTGGGGTACGCCGTCACCGCCCACCCGCTGACGCCCATGATGGACTGGGCGGCCGCGCGCGACTACGTGAACGCGAAAGAGCTGGGGGACCGCGCGGGAGAGCGCATCCGCGTCTGGGGCCAGGCCATCGTCTACAAGCGCATCCCCACGCGGAAAACCGGTGAGGCCATGGCGTTCGTGACCCTCGAGGACCCCACGGGCCTCGCGGAGGTCTCCTTCTTTCCCAAGGCCTACCGGCGCTTCGGCGATCTCATCACCTCGGGGCGGCCCCTCGTGGTCGAGGGCGTGGTGGACGCGGGCCGCGGGAGCCCCACCCTCACGGTGGAGAAGGCCTGGGCCGTGCGGGGCGTGGCCGTGCGCCGGGCCGTCGCCGAGCCCGCCGAGGCCGAGGGAGCGGCGTAAGGAGGGAATCGGGAGACAGGGGGACTGAGAAGCGGGGAGGCGGAAAGAGCGCTCGGAACGGGGGAGGGGCCGTCTTCGCAACGGCGCGGAAACCCGGAACGCGCCTTTTCCGTACAGTGCCGCGAGGGGGGGGCACCCCCCGCCGACAGGGGGATTCCACCATGACGACGCGCCGACTCCAGCGATTCCTCTCCGCCGCTCTCTTCACCTCCGCCCTGGCCCACGGGCTCCACGCGGGGACGCCCTCCGACGCTCCGGCCGGATCCCACGTCCTGCGGATCCGGAGGACGGAGGGAGCCATCCGCGTGGACGGTGACCTCTCGGATCCCGGGTGGAAGGACGCGGCGCAGATCGCGGAGTTCTTCGAGACCAACCCCGGGGACAACGTCCCCCCCAAAGTGGGCACGACCGCGTGGGTCACCTACGACGAAAAGAACTTCTACGTGGCCATCCGCTGCGATGATCCCGACCCCTCCTCCATCCGGGCTCCCTACGTGGACCGCGACAACGTGTACTCGGACCAGGACTTCGCCGGAATCATGCTGGACACGCGGGGGGACGGGCGTTCGGCCCTCGAGCTCTTCGTGAACCCGCGCGGGATCCACGACGACGGCGTGATCAACGACGCCAACGGCAACGAGGACTTCTCGCCCGACCTTTTCTGGGATTCCGCCGGCCGAATCACCGAATCCGGCTGGCAGGTGGAGATGGCCCTCCCCTTCGCGAGCCTTCGGTACACCGGCTCCTCCCCCACGTGGCGCCTTCTCGTCTACCGGAACCGTCCGCGGGAGTTCCGCTACCAGATGTTCAGCCGCCCCCTTCCGAGGGACAACAATTCCCTCCTGGCGCAGGCGGCCCTCGTCGAGGGCCTCCAGGGCCTGCCCACGGGGGCCCACTGGGTGGCCGCCCCCTACGTCTCTGGGCAAGGAGACTGGAAGCCCGAAGGCGGGCCCGGCGGGCCGCTCTCCCGCCGCGAGACGGATTGGGACGCGGGGCTCGACGTGAAATGGATGCCGAGCGCCGACCACGCCCTGGACCTCACCGTAAACCCGGACTTCTCCCAGGTCGAATCGGACGCGGCGCAGATTTCGGTGAACCAGCGCTTCGCCCTCTTCTACCCGGAGAAGCGGCCCTTCTTCATGGAGGGTGTGGACCTCCTCGACACGCCCCTCGACGCCGTGTACACGCGCACCATCACGGACCCCAAGTGGGGCGTGCGCTCCACGGGAAAGATCGACGGGACGGAATACACGCTCCTCGTGGCCGAGGACCGGGGCGGAGGCAGCGTGATCCTCCCCGGACCCCAGTACTCGACCCTCGCTCCGCAGGACTTCTCCTCCACGGCGGCCGTCGCCCGCATCCGGCGCAGTCTAGGCCGGTCCTTCGCCGGACTCCTCGTCACGGGCCGGGAGAACGAGGACGGAAGCTACAACCGTCTCCTCGGCCCCGACTTCCAGTGGAGGCCCACGGATCGGGACACGTTGGCCCTCCAGGTCCTCTACTCCCGCACCCGCACGCCCGATCGCCCGGACCTGGATGCCCTCTGGGACGGGCGGGAGATGTCGGGAACGGCGGCCCACTTCAAGTGGGCCCGCGAGGCCCGCAATTACTACGGGGTGTTTCGCTACGAAGACGTGGGAGCCGGATTTCGCGCGGACAACGGCTACGTCCCGCGGGTCGGGTACCGGAGCGCGAGAATCGACGCGGGGCCGATCTTCTACCCCAAGGAGGGCTTTTTCAACAAGATCGTCCCCGATTTCGTGGCCAGCGCTTACTGGGACCGAAAGGGAGACCTTCTGGAGCGACACCTCTGGCCCGGCCTTTTCGTACAAGGCAAGCGCAGTCTCTACGGGTCCATCTACTTCAACCGGGACGCTGTGCGCGTCGGCGACGTCCTCCTGCGCCGCTCCGTGGTGTATTTCGAGGGGAGCCTCTCCCCCTCCGCCTTCCTCGCGCGCCTCTCCTGCCACGGCACGGTGGGCGGCCAGTATGACTACGCCAACGTCCGCACGGGGAGCGGGGCCGACGTCCACCTTTCGGCCACGGTGCGCCCGACCGATCACCTCACCCTCCAATTCGACGGGGCCAGGCAATGGGTGGACAGCGAGCGCTACGGCCTGAAGGGCCGGCTGTTCACGGCCCAGACGGCCCGCCTCAAGGCCCTGTACATCCTGTCGTCCAAGGCGTTCCTGAGGGCCATCGTCCAGTACGAAGACGTGCGCCAGGACCCGCGCCTCCACCCCTACGCCGTTCCGCGAAGGAGCGGGGCCCTCTCCTCGTCGGTCCTGTACGCCTACCGCCTCAACTGGCAGACGGTCCTCTACGTCGGCGCCGGCGACAACCAGGTGCTGGACCCCGCGGGCGCCCGCCTCAAGGCCGGGAGACAGGTCTTCTTCAAGGTCAGCTACGCCTTCCAGCGCTAGTCGAAGGAACGCCGGGAACCCCGCGCGGAGCCGGGCGTGGAAAAGCCGGCCGAGAAGCACTTCCGGGCATGCAGGCTCCACTCCCCCACCGCGTTCCGGGCGGGCCGAAAATGTGATACGATTAAGCACTCGGCGCCGCCATGGCACCCGGGGGGGGGGAGTCTCGGAGGTTCAATGGTTCTGGCCTTTCTCCCTTCCTGGCTCCTCGGTCCCCTCGTCTTCCTTCTTTTCGTGGGCAACACGGTCCTTTGGAGTCTTCCGCTCTATATCATGGCCCTGTTCAAGATCCTCCTGCCTTTCCGCGGATGGAGGAGGGCCTGGACCAGGGCCATCACGGCCATCGCCGAGACCTGGACGACCTTCAACAACTGGGGCCTCTCTCTGACCCAGAGGATCCACTGGGACGTCCGCGGAGTGGAGGGGCTCACCCGGAAGGGCTGGTACCTCGTGTCCTGCAACCACCGCTCCTGGGTGGACATCGTGGTTTTGCAGAGGATCTTCAACCGGCGCATCCCCTTCCCGAAGTTCTTCCTCAAGCGCAGCCTGGCCTGGGTCCCGCTTCTCGGCGGCGCCTGGTGGGCCCTGGACTACCCCTTCATGCGGCGGTATTCCCGGTCTTATCTCGAGAGACATCCGGAGAAGCGCGGAAAGGACTTGGAGACCACCCGCAAGGCCTGCGAGCGGTTCGCCGGAGTCCCCGTGACCATCCTGAACTTCCTCGAAGGGACACGCTTCTCACGTGCCAAGCACGCCCTCCAGGAATCGCCCTATCGGCACCTGCTCCGGCCCAAAGCCGGAGGTCTCGCCTTCGTCCTGGCCGCCATGGGGGACCGGATGCGCCACCTTCTCGACGTGACCATCGTGTACCCGAAAGAGAGCCCCACGCTCTGGGACCTCCTATCGGGCAAGCTCCGGAAGATCGTCGTCCACGTGGAGCGCCTGGAGATCCCCGAGGAGTTCAGCCGGGGCGATTACCTGGACGACCCGGTCCTGCGGGAGCGTTTTCAGGAGTGGGTCCGCGAACTCTGGGCCCGCAAGGACGCCCTCATCGAGCGCCTGCGCCAGGAGGCGGGATTCCTTTCGGCCCCTCCCCAGCCGGCCTGACCGGATCCCCGGAACTCCCTTCCACGTTCCGCAGCCAGTTCAGGACCTTCCGCCCCACGTTGCCCGCCGAGGGCGGGTCCAGGTTGGCCAGGGAAACGACCACGAGGTCTCCCTCCATCGCGAGGAAGGCATGGATGCCGGGCGCCCCGCCGGCCACGACCAGGCTCGGCGGTTCCTGCCCCCCGGGGCCGCTCTCCGGCCTGCCCGGCTCAGGCCCGCCCAGGACCCAGCGCGTGAAATCGGGTCCGAGGAGTCTTCCCGCCTTGAGCGCGCCGGCGAACCGGAACAGATCGGGCGCGGTGGAGTAGCCCCCTCCCGCGGAACTCCCCCGGGCGGGCCGCGAGTAAATGTTGGACCGGGGGGGCTCTCCGGCATGCTCGGAACCGCCCCAATTGCGGGTGTAACCCTCGGCCAGATTGGCCACGGGGACATCGGCTTCGAAGGAGTCCGTGTCGGTCATCCCGGCCGGCCCGTAGATGTTCTCCCGGATGTAGTCGTAATAGCTCTTCCCCGAGACCTTCTCGACGATGAGGCCCAGAACCACATACCCCGCGTTGGAGTACCGCCGGGAGGTCCCCGGCTCGAACTGGAGCGGGTCGGCCGCGAACAGGGAAAGGTAATCGCGGTTGTCCCTCAACCGGTCCTTCGGGATCGCGTCGAACTTCTCCCCGAAGAAGTCGCCCATTCCGGAGGTGAAATCCAGCAGGTGCCTCACGGTGACCTGGGCCGCCACCTCCGGGTTGGGATAGTCGGGAAGGATTTTTCCGACCGTGTCGTCGAGGGAGAGGCGGCCCTTCTCGGCGAGCTGCGCCACGGCGATCCGCGTAAAGAGCTTGTTGATGGATCCGAGGTTGAATTTCGTGTCCCTCGTGACGGGAACCGCGAAGGAACGGTCCGCGAGGCCCGCGCACTCGTGGACGACCACCCGGTCTCCCACGGCCGCGAGGACCACACCGGAAAATTCCCCCGTCTCCCAGCGGGACTTCAGGAGGGCCGAGACGGCCCCGGGTAGGGCGGACAAGGTTTCCGGACGGGCCTCGCCTGACCCCGGCAGCTCGGCCTCGTCGAACAGGATCCCCTCGAACCGGCCGGGCTCCGCGGTGGAGAGCCGGAAGGTCAACTCGACCCATCCGTCCTTTTCGCTCTTGAGAAGAAGACCCAGGAGGGTCTCCGAAGACGTGGAGACCCGCTCGAGGGAGAGGCGGCCCGTCTGGGCGCGGATGCCGAGGGTCATCGCCACGGCGTCCTTCAGCGGCCTGCGGGAGGGGAAGTCCTTCACCATGCAGGTCTCGAAGAAGGTCCGGAGGGCGGCCTCGTCTTCCCCGTTGAAGGCCTCCAGGTACGCGCCAGCGCAGCGCCCGGCAAGCGTATCCGGCAGATGCGCGGCGGGCGCCTGGGCGGCGGAGGAACGGCACAGGAAAAGCGACGACAGCAGGACCAGGGCCGTTCGAGCGGCGCGCATGGGATCCTCCTTCCATCCAAGGGGATGCGGCGCGGGACGAAACCGTCGCACGCCCGTTCAGCGCTCCAGGACGTCCACGAGGACCACTTCGGCGAAGACCCACTCTCCATCGGCCTTCCGCAGGACGCACCGGATTTCGTGGACCTCGCGCCAGGAGTCTCCGGCCTCCGAGGTTCCCTCCAGGCGGACCGTCGCCTCCGCCACCGCGTCTCCCTCCGGACCGAAGACGACCCGGAGGTCGTAGAAGCGCAGCGACGAAACGCGCGCCCGCTCCCTCGCCGCGAAGGCGTACCGCATCACGTCTTCCCGGGAGACGGTCCCCGACAACCGGTAGGCTTCGGCTTCGACGCGGCATTCCGGGGCAAAGAAGGTGGAGATCTTCCGGGCCGCGGCGGCCATGACGACGGCGCCCTCGGGGCCGTCCTTCTCCGCGGCGCTGGACAGGGCCTTGAAGACGCGCTTGACCTGCCTCGCGCGGGTGGGGAAGGCGTACCAGAGTCCCCACCCCACCGCGAGGACCGCGCATGCGGCGGCCAGCCTTCGCGCCGTCACCACAGGGGCCTCCCCACCAGACGATGAACGGAGACCTGGCCGAAATCGTGCTGCTCCATGGGCACGCTCCGGTTGTCGCCCACCACGTACACCTTGCCCGCCTCCACGCGCCGGGGCGGCAGGTCCCAGTCGCAGGGGCCCTTCACGTAGGGCTCCTCCTGAGCGACGCCGTCCACGAAGAGGGTTCCACCCCGAAAGGAAACTTCCTGCCCCGCGAGGGCCACCACCCGCTTGAGAAGAAGCACCCGCTCCCCCGCCAGACGGACGGCCACCACGTCGCCGCGCTCCGGCGCGGAGAAGAGGTAGTACGGCCTCAGGAGGAAATGAAAGGTCCCGTCCCGGTAAGTCGGGTCCATGCTCTCCCCGCGGACGACGAAGGGCCGCAGGACAAAGCCGAAGAAGAGGGCCGAGAAGAGGGCCACCGCCGAGGCGCGGATGAGGAAGGCCGCGTTCATCGGGGGAAAAAGGAAGGCCTTCAGCCGCGGATGACCCTCGAGGATCCTCATGGCGCGAGGATAGCCCAAATGGCCGTCCGGATGAAACCGCAGCGGGCATCAGGGCCTGAGTGCCGGAGGCCCGAGGGAGGAACCGGACGGCACAGGCGAGGGCTGGAGTGCCAGGGAAGACCGGGAAGCCCCCGCCGAAAGGGCCGGGGACCGCTCCCGATCCGGTTTCATGGAGGGGACCTGTAAGCCGGATCCTGTCCCTCCGGTTTCCCGGAGGGGGCAGCCATTCCTCTAGGACCGCCGTCGCCGACGGCCTCGAGCGGCCTACCCGGAGGCCTCGGCCGGGCCAGCCTCGGACGCCTCCCTATTTGGCCTTGCTCCGCGAGGGGTTTACCGTGCCGTCCCTGTTACCAGGTCCGCGGTGGGCTCTTACCCCGCCGTTTCACCCTTGCCCGCACCGCCCGTGGGCGGCCGCTGGCGGTTTGTTTTCTGTGGCACTTTCCGTCGGGTCACCCCGCCCTGCCGTTAGCAGGCTCGCTGCCCTGTGGAGTCCGGACTTTCCTCCGCACGCGCGGCGGCTGCCCGGTCCCCTCCAGCCCCAACAGTATGTCATGCAAGCCCCGGCGTCAACAGGAGTTGCCGGCCTTGACACGGGGAAAAGCATGATGGTAAGTTCGGTCTCGTGACAGGGGTTCTTCAGGGGGGAATTTTTCTCTCCAGGCAGGTGGAATGAAGAGGAAGAGAAGGCGGTACCACGTCGTCGTGCTCCGTGAGGACGGGAAGCCCGTCCACAACCGCGTCCTGGAATGGATCCAGGTCAAGCGGCATCTCACGGTGCTCGGCGGGGTCGTGGGCACGCTTCTCCTGGGGACCCTGGCCTTCCTCATCCTGGCGGCCTGGCAAGGGTCCCTCGTGAAGAAGAACCTGGATCTCTCGTCCAAAGAGCACGAGTTGCGGGCGGCCTTCTCGGACCTGAGCCGGGTCCTCGACCAGACGCGCGACCGCCTGAACCGAAGCGAGCACCAGCTCTCGCTGATGGAGGAGCTGGCCCGGCAGCAGAACCTTCGGCTTCCCTCCAAGTCCGGAGTGGGAGGGCCCTCCCCCTCCGCGCGGCCGGCCCCGCAATCCGCCGTTGTGGGAGAATTGGCCGAACAGATCCACGCCCTGAAGGGCGACGTGGACGCGATGTGCGAGGAGACCCAGCAGCTCTCCGCGGCGTTGGAGCCCCACCTCCAGAACCTCTCGCGCACTCCCTCCATCTGGCCCACCAAGGGCTTCATCATCTCCTCCTTCGGAGCGCGGCAGGACCCCTTCGACGGGATGCCCGAATACCACGAAGGCATCGACATCTCGGCGCCCTTCGGTAGCCCCGTTTCGGCCGCCGCGGAGGGGGTGGTGGTCTTCGCTGGATACAAGCGGGGCTACGGCAACACCGTCGACATCAGCCACGGAAACGGAATGGTCACGCGCTACGCTCACCTCTCCAAGATCCTGGTCAAGCCGGGCCAGACCCTGCGGAGATGGCAGCGAATCGGCAACGTGGGGTCCTCCGGACGCAGCACCGGCGCCCATCTTCACTACGAAGTCCGCAAGAACGACCGTGCCCTCAACCCCAAGCGGTACCTTCTCTTCTGATCCGAACATCGCCGGCCCCCTACCGGCCGACGCCCCCTTCGCCCCGCTCCTCTGACCGGGAGACCTCCCCATGTTTTTGGATTCGGCCCTCGCCAAGATCTTCGGGACCAAGCACGAACGCGACATCAAGGCCATCCAGCCCACCGTCTTCGCCGTCAACGAGTGGGAGCCGCGCCTCGTCGGCCTCAGCGACGAAGCCCTGAGGGACAAGACCGCCGAGTTCAAGACCCGAATCCAGGGTCTTCTCGCCGAGGGGCTCTCCCAGCAGGAAGCGCTGGATCAGGTCCTGCCCGAGGCTTTCGCCGTGGCGCGAGAGGGGGCCAAGCGGGCCTTGGGGATGCGCCCCTTCGACGTTCAGGTCATCGGAGGCGTGGTCCTCCATCAGGGCAAGATCGCCGAAATGAAGACCGGCGAAGGAAAAACGCTCGTGGCCGTGCTCCCCGTCTACCTCAACGCCCTCACGGGACGCGGCGTCCACGTGGTCACGGTGAACGACTATCTGGCCCGGCGCGACGCGGACTGGATGGGGCAGGTCTACCGCTTCCTCGGCCTCACGGTCGGGTGCATTCAGCAGGAAATGGGGAACGCCGAGCGCCAGGCCGCCTACGCGTGCGACATCACGTACGGCCAAAACAACGAGTTCGGCTTCGACTACCTCCGCGACAACATGAAGTACCGCCTCGAGGACATGGTCCAGCGAGGCCACCACTTCGCCCTGGTGGACGAGGTGGACTCCATTCTCGTGGACGAGGCCCGAACGCCGCTCATCATCTCGGGCCCCTCCGACGAGAGGACCGACAAGTACTACGCCGCGAACAGCGTCATCCCCCTCCTGCAAAAGGAGCGGGACTACACGGTGGACGAGAAGCAGCGCACCGCCGTCCTCACGGAGGAGGGCGTGGCGCGCTGCGAGAAGACCCTGAACCTGCAGAACCTCTACGATCCAGCCAACATGGAGATCCTTCACTGCCTCAACCAGGCGCTGGTGGCCCACAAGCTCTACCACCGGGACGTGGAGTACATGATCCGGGACGGGGAGATCCTCATCGTGGACGAGTTCACCGGCCGCGTCATGCCGGGAAGGCGGTGGAGCGACGGCCTCCACCAGGCCATCGAGGCCAAGGAGGGGGTGAAGATCCAGCAGGAGAATCAGACGCTGGCCACCATCACCTTCCAGAACTATTTCCGGCTCTACGAGAAGCTGGCCGGCATGACCGGCACCGCGGATACGGAAGCCGCGGAGTTCGACAAGATCTACAAGCTCGACGTCGTGGTCATCCCGCCCAACAAGCCCATGATCCGCAAGGACCACGCCGACCTCGTGTACCGGACCGAGCCCGAGAAATGGGAGGCGGCGGCCGACGAGATCCAGGAGCTGCACGACAAGGGCCAGCCCGTGCTCGTGGGCACCATCTCCATCGAGAAGAGCGAGAAGATGAGCGCGCTCCTCAAGAGGCGCGGCATACCCCACGTCGTGCTCAACGCCAAGTACCACGAGAAGGAGGCCGAGATCGTGGCCCAAGCGGGCCGCAAGGGCTCCGTCACCATCGCCACGAACATGGCCGGGCGGGGCACCGACATCCTCCTGGGGGGCAACCCGGAGGGGCTGGCCAGGACCAAGGCCGACCCCGAGCTCCACCCAGAGGAGTACACGCGCATGCTGGCCCAGTTCCGGGAGATCTGCGCTCGCGAGCACGAGGAAGTCGTTTCCCTCGGGGGTCTCCACATCCTAGGCACCGAGCGCCACGAGTCCCGCCGCATCGACAACCAGCTGAGGGGACGCTCCGGCCGGCAGGGCGATCCCGGGTCCTCGCGCTTCTACCTCTCCCTCGAGGATGACCTCATGCGCCTCTTCGGAGGAGACCGGCTCAAGGGCATGATGGGCCGCCTCGGGATGGAGGAGGGCGTGCCCATCGAACACCCGTGGGTCACCAAGTCCATCGAGCGCGCGCAGACCTCCGTGGAGGCCCGGAACTTCGACATCCGCAAGCACCTGCTCGAATACGACGACGTCATGAACAAGCAGCGGACCTCGGTCTACGGACTGAGGAAGAGGATCCTCGCCAAGGAGGGCCTCCGGGACTACCTCTTCGAAACGGCGGGCATGCTCCTCGACTGGATCCTCGACCAGTACGTCTCCGAGGAGAGCGGCGGGGGCGACTGGGACGTAGAGGGCCTGAAGACCCAGATCCGGCACTACTTCGGGCTCGACCTCGCCGCCGCGGGGATCGATCCGAACGAAATCCCCAGGGCGGAACTGCGCGAGCGGATCGAGCGGGCCTACTCCGCCAAGTACGAGGAAAAGGAGCGGAGGCTGCCCCCGGAGATGATGCGGGAGTACGAGCGCCTCGTGATGCTCCAGGTCATCGACAATCAGTGGAAGGACCACCTCCTCTCCATGGACCACCTGAAGGAGGGCATCGGCCTCCGCGCCTACGGCCAGCGCGATCCTCTCGTCGAATACAAGCGGGAGGGCTTCGAGCTGTTCTCCGCGATGATGGACCGCGCGGAGGAGGAGATCGTCCGGTACCTCTTCCTCCTGGAGCCCGTCCTCCAGCAGGAGGAGAGGAAGGTCGCCCGGCGCGAGCAGGCCTATTCCTACTCCGCACCGGAGAAGGAGGCGAAGCCCGCCGCCAAGCCCGCCGTCCGCAAGAGCGAGAAGGTGGGCCGCAATGACCCCTGCCCCTGCGGGTCGGGGAAGAAGTACAAGAAATGTTGCGGGGCGGGCACTTGACGCACCCCATCCCCGCTGGTAGGCTCACCGTGCCCTGACTGCGGAGAAGCGCCCATGACGCGAAAGGCCCTTGGCACGCCGCCCTACGTACCCCGTAAAGGCCTTCGGGCCATCCTGGACCACGTCCAGGCCCACCAGGCGGGCGACATACTCTCCAAAGACGAACTTCACAAGCGCGGCCTTTCCTCCCACTGGACCTATCCCGCCCTCGCGGCCCTGCGGTTCCTGGGCATCCTGGACGAGGAGGACCGGCTCACCGGAAAGCACGCCGCGTTCAACCGCGAACAGCCCGATCGGGAGGCCCAGCAGAAGATCCTCAGGGAGGCGTACGAGGACTTCTTCGCGGCCGTCGGACTGCCCCTGCGCTCCCAGGACGAGCTCCGCCTCCGCTTCCAGGAGGTGTACGACCTGAGCGACCGCGTGACGAGTTCGGCCTTCCCCGTCTTCCAGACCCTTCTCGAGGAATCCGGCCTCATCCTGGTGGCGCCGCGCGAACGAGGCGAGGAGGCCGCGGCGGCCGCTCCGCGCGGAGGGGAGTTGGAGGAGGGTGACGAGGGCGCCGACACCCTCCTCGCCCGGCGCCCCCTCTCGGGCGAGGAAGAACTGAGGGTCCGCCACGCGGGCTACCAGATCGTTCTGAACCTTCACGTGACCAAGTACACGACCGAAAAGGACATCATGCGGATGATCCGGACGGCGAACCGGGCCATCCACCTCATGAAGAAGTCCGGCGACAAGCACTGAGCGTTCTCCCGCGGACCCCCCCGCGAGGGGGAGGAGGAGGGTATCCCATGCTGCGGAGCGAGAAGAATTTCCTCGAGCGGATCGCGGACATCATTCCGGGGTTGGCCGGGTACAGGGCCCGCGAGGACCGGCGCACCACGGACAAGCGCCTGAGGGAGTACCTGGCCGCCAGGCTCGACCGCGTCCGGGACCAGGTCGAGTCGGCCAAGCTCCAGGCGACCAACGCGGGCCAGCTCGCGGTTCTCAACGACCTGGGGCTCCTCCACCGGAAGCTCCAGGGTGCCGCCGACTCGGTGCGCTTCGCCTCCTACGGGTACACGGGTCTGTTCGACCAGGTCAAGATCGGTGACGCGGAACTGGAGGCCCTCTACGCCCACGACCTGAAGATCCTCGAAGCCGTGGAGGCTCTGGAGTCCGCCGCCGCCGATGCCCTCGGACTCTCCCGATCGGGCATGAACGCGGTGGTTGCCCTCGAAGGTCTCCTGGCCGAGCGCAGGAACCTCTGGGAGAAGGGATAGTCCCGGCCGCACCGGCGCGTGGGGTGCGCCTGGAAGGCCCTCGGATCGGAGCATCCACCATTCAGGCCCGGGGAAGCGAATCGGGTATGGGAGTGACCCATGGCGACGAAATACCTGGAAGTGATCGAATGGCTCGACGACACCGGCAAGGAGATGGTGCACCGCCACGAGATGGGCGGCGAACTGAAGCTGGGGGCCCAGCTGGTGGTTCAGGAGAGCCAGTGGGCGGTGTTCTTCCGTGACGGCCGCGCCCTGGACGTCTTCGGGCCTGGGCGCCACACCCTCACCACCCTCAACCTCCCGCTCCTGAACAAGTACGTGAACATGCCCTTCGGAGGCACCTCCCCCTTCCGGGCCGACGTGTACTACGTCAACCGCAAAGTCTTCACCGACATGAAGTGGGGCACGAAAGAACCCGTTCTCTTCCGCGACTCGGAATTCCAGATGATCCGCCTCCGCGCCTTCGGAAAGTTCGCCACCAAGGTGCGGGACCCCCAGCTCTTCATCAACACCATCGTGGGAAGCCAGGGCGTCCAGACCTCCGAAGGCGTCGAGAATTACGCCAAGGACATGATCGTCGCGAGGCTCAACGACGTCCTGGGCGAGAACCTGAAGACCATCCTCGACCTCGCGCGCCTGTACGACGAGTTCTCCGAGGCGCTGAAGTCCCGCGTGAGGGACGATTTCGCCAAGTACGGATTGGAGCTCGTGGACTTTTTCATCGGCGCCATCACTCCCCCCGAGGAAGTGCAGAAGGTCGTGGACGAGCGGAGCGGCATGGCCGCCGTGGGCAACATGGGGGCCTACATGCAGTTCAAGGCCGCCAAGTCCATGGAGGAGGC
>JBFMHB010000038.1 GCA_040752915.1 Acidobacteriota bacterium | reverse complement strand
CTGGAAGGCGAGGAGGGCCTTGAGGGCCTTCCTCAGGGGCGGGGGAAGGCTTCGGTCCCCGGCGCGGGCGGCGGCCTCGTCGGGCGGGAGGAGGAGGGCGACGCGGTCCCTCCGGGCATAGGAGCGTCGAGCCTTCCAGAGGGTCTCCTCGAGGACCCACCCCTCGCCCACGGCCTCCCACAGATCCGGCAGGGAGTCGGCCCCGAGGCGCTCCAGCAGGCGGGCCGCCGATAGCGGGCCTTCGGCGAGCAGGGCGAAGAGGGGCGCCAGGGCGGGAGGCGGGGGATCGGGGGGCGCCCCCAGGCGGTAACGCGCCCGCGGGGAGGGGTCGAGGGCCGAGGGATAGGCGCACCGCAGGACCGATCCCCAGGAGACGAGGTAGTAATCGGCCACCCACCGGGTGAAGGCCAGGAGGTCCGGGGGAAGGAGGGGCGTCCGGTCCAGGACCTCCTGCACCGGCTTCAGGGGGCCGGGAACGGGGTCGCCGCCCTCCGCCACGACCCAGCCCACGAGGGTCCTTCCCGAGAAGGGAACCCGCACGCGCGCGCCCGGGGGGGCCTCGGGCAGGCCCTCCGGCAGGCCGTAGGTGAAGACCTTCCGGGGCGGCACGGGAAGGGCCACCTGAACGCGGCGGACTGGCGGCGCGGCGGCAGGCGGGTCGGGCGTCACGAGCGCCTCCGGGCCAGGGCCTCCTCCAGCAGGGCCCCCAGGCGCCCCTGAGGGTCGTCGAACTCCACCTCGAGCCTCGGCCAGACGAGGGGCGGGCCGCCGGTCCAGGCCGGGGCCCACTTGACGGCGTCCTTTTCGGTCGTGAGAACCGCCCCGGCGTTTGACCCGCGGACCGCCTCGAGGAGGGCCGCTCTCCGCTGGGGGGTGGGTGCGGCGTGGTCGGGGAAGGGGAGGGCCGCCGCCAGGTCCAGGCCGCGGTTCCGGGCCTGTTCGAAGAAGGCGGCGGGATGGCCGATTCCCGCAAAGGCCACGACCTGGCTCGCGGCGAGGGTGGCCCAGGTCACTCCGGCCGGAACCGATTCGGGCTCTCGGGACCAACGGAAGCGCGCCCGAACCTGCGGGCGGGAGCCCCAAAGCCGGGCGAGGGGGGCGGGGACCTTCTCCCCGCGCGTGACCACGAGGAGGTGGGCGCGGGAGGCCGCCGAGAGGGGCTCCCTCAGGCGCCCCGCGGGAGGCGTCCTCAGGTCGCCCGGCCGGGAAGCGTCCACCAGGAGGAGGTCCAGATCCCGCGCCACGCGCTGGTGTTGGAAAGCGTCGTCGAGGAGAAAGACGGTGGGCGCATCGGGAGCCAGGAGCGCCGCGCCTTCCTCCCGGCGTCCCGCCACGGCCACGGGCAGGTCCGGCATGGTTCGCGCGTAAAGAAGGGCCTCCTCTCCGACCTGGCCGGGGTCGCTCGACGGGAAGACCCGCAGGGGGACCGACGCGCGGCGGCCGTACCCCCTAAGGAGCACCGCCGGGCGCTCTCCGCGCTCCCGCAGGAGGCGGGCCAGGGCCAGGGTGACGGGGGTCTTGCCCGTGCCCCCGAAGGTCAGGTTGCCCACCGAAACCGACGGGGCGGGCAGGACCGAGCGGCGCAGGAGCCCCCTTTCATAAAGGAAGGCCTTGAGCCGGGCCGCCCCCAGGAAAGCCGCGCCCAGTGGGAGCAGGGCGCGGGCCCAAAGGGGAATGGACTCCTTCGCCGGCCGCGCCCCGTCCCGTACCATGGACCCAAGGATACCCCACCGCCCCCCCGGAGGAAACCGCGCAGGCGCGCTCCGCTTTGACGACCCGGTCCGGCGACCGGCCCCTTTCCACCGCCCGCCCGACGCCTTCGTCCGCGCCTCGGGAGGTCCTGCCGGAGAATAGGACGGTCCCGCCGCGCGTTGGGAATTCATGGCTCGGCGGCTCCGCCCCCTGGAGTCCTCCGAAACCTCCGGATGACCTTGCGCGAAGAAGGAGATCCCCCCATGCCCGATGTCCAGAAAGCCCTGGCCACCCAACTGTCGAATATCGAGAAGCGCACCGGCAAGTCCCTGGCGGAGTTGACGGCCTTCGTGAAGGCCAGCGGACTGTCCAAGCACGGCGAACTCGTCTCCCTGCTCAAGAGCACGCTGGGCATGGGGCACGGGGACGCGAACACCCTGGTTCACGTGGCCCTCCAATCCGACGGGAGCGGCGCGGCCCAGGGGCTCTCGGTGGAGCAGGTCCTGGATGGGCTGTACTCGGGTCCCAAAGCGGCCCTCCGGCCGATTCACGAGCGTTTGGCGGCCGAGATCCGGAAGCTCGGCCCCTTCGAGGAGGCGCCGAAGAAGACCTACATCAGTTACCGCCGCAAGAAGCAGTTCGCCATGATCGGTCCCGCCACCAACACCCGGGTCGAGGTGGGCATCAACGCGAAGGGGCTCCAGTCGGGCGGCCGCCTGCAGGAGCTTCCGGCCGGGCAGATGTGCGCCTACAAGGTGAAGCTCACCGACGCCGCCGAAGTGGACGGGAAACTGATCTCCTGGATCCGTGCGGCCTACGAGGCGGCGGGGTAAGCCGCTACGAGAGGACCCGGCGGAGCCAGGCGTCGAAGGCGGCCAGGGTGGCGGATCCCGGCGCGTCGTGGCCCTTGTCGGCCTCCTCGTGGTACTCCACCTCGGCTCCCGCCGCCCTCAAGCCCTCCACGAGCCGACGTGTCTGCTCCACGGGACAGTTGCGGTCGCGGCCTCCGTGGAAGATGAACAGGCGGGCGCCCCGGAAGGGAGCCAAAGCGCCCGGGGCAAGGAAGTCGGGATGACCCGGCCCGAGAAAGCGTACCGCGAGGTCCGGGGAGCCCGAAAAGACGGCCAGCGCCCGGTAGGCCCCCGGGGCTTCGAGGAAGGTCCGGTACACTCCATAGCCCCCCATGGAGAATCCCGCGAGGACAACCCGGTCCGGGTCACCGGGATAATTCGCCAGGAGATCCGCCAGGGCTTCGCGGATGTCCTCCTGGGCGTTGTCTGCGCTGTAGCAATTGGAGGTTCCCCGGCCGTTGGGGGCCAGACCAAGGAAGTCCGGAGGCACCCTCCCGCTTCCTCCGCGGAAGACGCTCCGGTCGTCCTCGCCGCTGCCGTGCAGAAAGACCATCACCGGAACCTTCCGGCCCGGCGGGAGGCTCGGAGGGACCCAGACGCTGTACGGTTGAAGGGTTCCATCCACCTTCGAACGGTAGGCCCTCCGCACGACTCCCGACTGCGATGCGATCCGGTCCTCCCCGCGAGAAGCCGCCTGAAGGATCTCTTCGATCCGGGCCAGGGCAATCCGAATCGGAGCGGCCGTGTCGGTGGGCTTCAAGGCCGCGAGGGCCGCTTCCGCTTCCTGGATGCGGTGGGCCAGGGTGACGGCGCTTCCCGGTGAGATTTGGCCCCGCGCCCTTTCCAGGCGACGGGAGAGGTCCCTCGAACCCCCGCCGGAAAGAACGGAGAGGCCCATTTCGGCGGCCGGGACTTCCTCGCTCCAGGTCCAGCGCACGGTGTAGCCTCCGGGCGGGAGATCGTCGCAGGCCACCTCGGAGGACCCGACCGTGAGCCCCCGGGGGGCAGCGATTTCGGAACGCCATGCCGAGAGGGTTTCGCCCTCGCCGCTCAGGAGCGCCGTGCGCGCGGGAAGGACCTGGTCCGACGCGGTGAGGACCGCGAAGCGAAGGGCGATCTTTTCCCCGGTGAAGCAGTGGTTTCGGTCGAGGACCGCGAAGGCCCGAGCGCCCGAGGCGAGGCGCGGCGGCGAGAACGTGAGGGGCACGTAGCGCCGCGGGCTCTGTTCGGACTGCAGGCGGTCGTCGGGAAGGGCGAAATGGTAGATTCTGCCTGTTTCCCCGGTGCCCTGCACGTAGCACAGGTTGAAGCCGATTCCCGGGGAAAGCCAGGGATGGAAAGGGTAGACCTGCCGCCAGGGCAGAAGAAGCTCGATGGTGGCCGTGCCCTCCGCGACCCGGGCGGCCAGGAGCGTGCCTTCGAGAGGGGTGAAGGCCAGGTCCACGTTCCGGTACCAGACGAAGGCTCTCTGGCGGGAGTGGGCCGCGTCGGCCCCGGGGGAGAATCCCAGGACGTAGAACTCACGCGAAGGACCGCCGTCGGGGAGGGGCGCGCAGAGGGCCATGTGGAAGCCGTCCCCGTTCTGGTAGGCGCGGTCCCGCGAGACGAGAGACACAGCGGGCGCCTGGAGCGCCACGTAGAGGAACTCCGCCCCGTAGGCCAGGCGGCACGTCACGTACGGCTGGGACAACGCCTCGCCGTCGTCCCGCACCGCGTACGCCAACGGTCGGGCCGGAAGTTCGGCGGCGGCGGGCTCGAGCGCGCCGTCTATGGAGGGCGGGTTCTCCAGAAAGTCCACGGCGGGCGCAGGGACCTGGGCGAGGAGCGGGACCATCGTCCCGGCCAAGAGCGCGAAGGCGAACACCGGGGTCATCCGCATGGGGCCTCCCAGCCCATATTGCCACACACTCCGCGCGTCCTTGGAGACCCACCGGACAGGGTCTCCGGCCAGGGATTCTCCCGCGGCTCGGGATTCGCCCTCACCGTGATCAGGATGCGACATCCCGGATCCAACCGTTCAAGAGCCCCCGCCGCGTTCTTCTCCTCGGACCCGCCCGCTCCGCCTTCCGCCCCCTCCGCCCGACGCGGTCGGCGGTCGGGCTTTCAGGCTCGTGGTTCTTCCTCCATCCTCCGTCATCCCGTGCGGTTCCTGCTCAGAATCCGGCCCGGGGCCGCTGGAGATGCAAAGGCCCCGTGGCCAGGCGGGTGCGATACGGAAAGTCTGTTTCGCAGAAGTCGCGCCCTGGATGGGGAGAGGGGCACCCTTGAATGTCCGGGCAGAAACATCTAACTTGACAATGGGTCCCATTGATCGCTCTCATCCAGGATTTTCCGGTGGAGGAGTCCCGGTGAGCGAAACTCTCGTGCCCAAGGAACGGGGGTCGCCGGTTTCTCCCGGCGGGCTCCTGCTCTTGGGGGGGATCGTTGCCCTGGCGGCGGTCTACTTGGCCGCGGCGCGCCTGGGCCTCCTCCTGGCCTATCCGGGGACGAACGCCACCGCGGTGTGGCTGCCCACGGGCATCGCGATGGCCGCGATTTTTCGGTGGGGAAGCCGGGTCTGGCCCGGCGTCTTTTTCGGCTCGTTGGGCGTGAATCTCTGGCTCCTCATGAAGATGGGCCTCCCGGTCCGGCAAGCCCTGTTCGCCGCTCTCGTCGCGGCCGTCGGGAACACGGTCGAAGCCACGGCGGCCGGATTCCTTGTGGAGCGGTGGACGGGGGGCCGGGATCCCTTTCTGCAATCCAAGGACGTGGTGATCTTCATCTTTCTCGCCGCCGTCTGTTGCACGGGCCTGAGCGCCCTGATGGGGGTGAGCGCGATCAGCACGGTCACCGGCCATTGGGTTTCCTACGGCCGGGCGGTGCTGACCTGGTGGCTCGGGGACGCCGCGGGCGCCCTCCTGGTCACACCCCTCCTCATGGCCCCAGGCAGGAAGGGAAAGGGAATCGGACCCTCCGGGCGCAGGCTCGAGTTCATCCTCTTCGCCGCGGGGACCGCCGCGCTCTGGTACCTCTGCTTCTTCCGCGCTCCCTCGCTGGTGGTCCTGTTCATTCCGTGGACGGCGCTGGTGGCGCTTCGCATGGGGCCCTCACGGTCCTCGGCCATCGTCTTCCTCCTGGCCGTCCTGGCGACGGCGGGCATCCTTTTCGGCGCCTCGCCCTTCACGATCGGGGCGCTCCAAGAGTCCCTCCTCCTCCAGCAGGGGTTCATCGCGTGCATCGCCGTGGCAACCCTGGTGCTGAGTTCCACGGTGTGGGAAATGGAGGAGGACCGGCGCAGGCTCCGGGAGGCTCACGGTTTCGAGCGGGAACTCTTCGAGCGGAGCTCCATCGGGCTTTCGCTGGGCACCATGGACGGACGTCTGGTGGAGGTCAACCCGGCCTACGCCGCCCTCGTGGGGCGGTCCGTGGCGGAGACGGTCCCCCTCTCCATCCGAGACCTGACGCCCAAGGAATGGTGGAAGGAGGACGAGGCCCAGCTCGAGACGCTCCAGCGGACCGGCCGCTTCGGGCCCTACGAGAAGGAATACCTTCGCCGGGACGGAAAGCGGGTTCCCGTGCGCGTCTCGGGCTTCGTCGTGGAGCGGCACGGCAAGCCGCACGTCTGGTCGAGCGTCGAGGACATCTCCGACCGGGTCCAGGCGGAGGAGGCGCTTCGCGAGAGCGAGGAGCGCCTCCGGTCGTTGGGAGACAACCTTCCCGACAGCTATGTCTACCATTACACAAAGGACCCGGACGGCACGCCGCGTTTCCTGTACCTGAGCGCCGGCGTGGAGAGACTCCATGGCGTGAGGCCGGAGGAGGCGCTTCGCGACGCCGGATGGCTCCTCGGGCAGATCTCGCCGGAGCAGATGTCCGGATTCCAGGAGCTTGAGGAAGCCAGCCGCAGGAACCTGTCGGATTTCCACATGGAAGTGAAGATGCGGCGCGCCGACGGGGAGTCGCGATGGCTCCTCCTTCGCTCCCGGCCCCGCTCGAGGGCGGACGGGCAGGTGGTGTGGGACGGGGTGGCCACCGACGTCACCGATCGAAAGGAGGCCGAGGACCGGCTGGAGGTGCTCAACCGCGTGCTGAAGACGCTCTACGAGGTCAGCGAGGTGATCGTTCGCGAGAACGACATCCGGGCCGTCTGGAGCCGCGCCTGCGAGATCCTCGTCCAGCGCGGGGAAATGGCCATGGCGTGGATCGGGATGAAGGAGCCGGCGGGTCCCCGCCTCCGTCGGGTGGCCAGCTCGGGAATCCCGCCCGGGGACCTGGACGCCATCGAAGTCCGCTGGGACGATACGCCGGAGGGCCGGGGCGCCATGGGCACGGCCCTCCGCACCGGACGCCGCTCCGTTCACCAGGACCTCCTCTCGGAGAGCCGCTTCGCGCCCTGGAGCGGCTTCATGGCGGCCCACGGCTTTCGCGCGGTCGCGGCCTTCCCCCTGCTCCTGAGAGGGGAGGCGGTGGGCGCCCTGGCCGTGTACGCCAAGCGCGAGGGCCAGTTCATCCCCGAGGTGCTCTCCCTGCTGGACGAACTCGCGGCCAACCTGAGCTACGCCCACGAGGCCATCGACAACCGGGCGGAGAGGGCGCGCGCCGAGGACGCCCTCCGCCAGAGCGAATCCAAGTACAGGGAGCTGGTCGAAAACGCGAACAGCATCATCGTCCGCTGGCGTCCCGACGGAACCATCGCCTTCATGAACGAGTTCGGCCTTCGCTTTTTCGGCTACCGAGAGGAAGACCTCCTCGGCAGGCACGTGGTCGGCACGATCGTGCCGGAGCGGGAGGATCAGGGCCGGGACCTGAGGCCTCTCATGGAGAGGATCTGCAGGGACCCCTCCGCCTTTGAGCAGAACGTCAACGAGAACATGCGCAAGGACGGCTCCAGGGTGTGGATCGCGTGGACCAACAAGGCCGTTCTGGACCGGGAAGGCAAGGTGTCCGAAGTGTTCAGCATCGGCACAGACATCACGGAAAAGCGGAGGGCGGAGCAGGAGATCATCGCCCTCAACGCCGCGCTGGAACGGCGGGTGGAGGAGCGGACGAGGGACTTGAGCCAGGCGGTGGAGGCTCTTCACGCGGAGAAGGCGGAGCTTCAGGCGGCCCAGGAGCGGATCAAGTCCTTGAACGCCTCGCTGGAAAAGCGGGCCCGGGAACTGAAGGTGGCCAACCGGCACCTCGCCAACGCCCTCGACAAGGCGGAGTCGGCGGACCGGGTCAAATCCGCGTTCCTGGCCGCCATGTCCCACGAACTGCGGACCCCCCTCAATTCGGTGATCGGGTTCACGGGCGCCCTCCTCGGGGGTCTCGTGGGCGAAATCAGCGACGACCAGCGCGACGCGCTCCAGATCGTCCAGCGCAACGGCAAGCATCTCCTCGCCCTCATCAACGACGTGCTGGATCTCTCGAAGCTCGAGGCGGGCCAGATGCGCCTGGCCAGCGAAGCCTTCGACCTGGCGAAGGTCGCCCGGGATTCCGTGCAATCCATGGAGCCCCTGGCGGCCGCCAAGGGGCTTGCGCTGACGCTGGAGGGGGCGCAGGAGCCGGTCCCCTTCACCGGCGACCCGCGGCGGATCTCTCAGATCGTCATCAACCTCATCTCCAACGCCGTCAAGTTCACGGAGAAAGGATCGGTGGCCGTGAGGCTGGCGCGCGGAGCGGACGGCGGTCATACTGACCTCGTGGTGTCGGACACCGGCATCGGCATTCTGCCGGCGGATATGGAGAGGATTTTCAGCGAGTTCGAGCAGCTCGACGCGGGAATCGCGCGCGGAGCCGAAGGGACGGGGCTGGGCCTGACCCTGAGCCGGAAGATGGCGAGGCTCATGGGAGGGGATATCCTCGTGGAGAGCGTGCGAGGGAAGGGTTCCACCTTTACCCTGCGGATGCCATTCGGCGGAGGCGAGGCATGAGGCCCTGGAAGGTTCTCATCATCGAGGACAACGAGGACAATCTGAGGCTCGAGCGCATGCTCCTGAGCCCCCTCGGCCTCGAGATCACCTCGGCCCGCGATGGCCTGAGCGGCGTGGAAACGGCCAAGGCGGACCGCTTCGATCTCATCCTCCTGGACATCCAGCTTCCGGTGATGGACGGCTACCAGGTGGCCCGGGCCCTGCGGCGGATCCCGCACTGTTCCTCCATCCCCATCGTGGCGGTCACGTCCTACGCCATGCCGGGCGACCGGGAGCGCTCCCTGGAATCTGGGTGTTCCGGCTACATCGAGAAGCCCCTGGACCCGAGTTCCTTCGCGAGGCAGGTGGAGGCGTTTCTCCTGAGCGGGGCGGGGGAGTGACGTCCGAGGTTGCCGGCACGGTCGTGCCTGGGAGAGGGTCATGCGCTACCTGATCGTGGACGACAACGAGGACAACCTCAAGTTCCTCGGGCTAATCCTGCGAAACGAGGGGCACCACGTGACCCTGGCGCGCAACGGACGCGAGGCCCTGGAAGCGGCGAGGAATCTCGCGCCGAACGTCGTCGTCTCCGACATTCTCATGCCGGAGATGGACGGTTTCATGCTTTGCAGGGCGTGGCAGGAAGACCCGGCGCTGAGAGGGATCCCCTTCGTCTTTTACACCGCAACGTACACGGCCCAGGAGGACGAGACCTTTGCGCTGTCCCTGGGCGCGAGGGCCTTCATTCGAAAGCCCGCCGACCCGGCGTCCTTCCTCGCCGAAATGGATGAGGTCTTGAAGGACCTTCCATCCGGTCCTCGCCCAGAGGAACCGGAGCGACTCCATCAGGAGGACTTCCTCGCCCTGTACAGCCAGAGGCTCGTGGAGAAGCTGGAGCACCGCACGGCCTCCCTCGCGGCCTCGGAGGAGCGCTACCGGAGGCTCTTCGAGTGCATGCGGGACGCCATTTTCCTGGCGGACCCGGAAACGGGGAATCTGCTGGACGCCAATTCGGCCGCGTGCGAACTGGTGGGCAGGACGAGGGAGGACCTCGTGGGGCAAAGCCAGGCGATCCTGCACCCACCCGAAGAGGCGTCGAAGTACCGTGAGGTTTTCCGCCAACAGGCGACCTCGGGAGGGAGCCGATTTCTCGAAGGGCTCTTCGTCCAGCACCGGGACGGGCGCCGCATCCCGGTGGAGGTCTCGACGGCGGTTTTCGAAACCTCGGAGGGCCGGGTGATGATCGGCGTGTTCCGCGACGTGACCGAGCGCAAAAGGGCGGAAGAAGCCTTGCGGGAAAGCGAGGAGCGCTTCAGAACCCTCGTCGCGCAGAGCCCCGACGGGATCTTCCTCGCCGACTTCGAGGGACGCCTGCTGTCGGTCAACGAGGAAATGTGCGTTCGGCTCGGCTATTCGGAAGCGGAACTTCTATCCCTGAACATCTGGGACCTCCTGCCCGCCAGGTTTCGGTCCCAGCAGGAGAGCCGTCTGGCCAGGATCGTCCGTGGGGAGCAGGTGGACGAGGCGGCCGAATACGAGGTGCGGACCAGGGACGGGGCGCTGCGATTGATTGACGTCCGTTCGGCGCCCTACCGGGTAGGAGGGAAGATCGTCGCCTTTCTCGGCATCGCGAGGGACATCACGGACAAGCGACGGGCCGAGGAGGATCTGAAAAAGGCCCAGGAGCAGCTCGCCGAGGCGAGAAACCTCCAGACCATCGGGATGATCGCGGGCGGCGTGGCCCACGAGGTGCGCAACCCCCTGTTCGCCCTCACCACCGTCTCGGCCGCGCTGGAGAAGAAACTCGCCGGACAACCCGAGTTCGCGGAGTTCACGGAGCACATCACCAACCAGACGAGGCGGCTGAACGAGTTGATGAACGATCTCCTGACCCTGGGGCGCCCCATTCCTGACGAACAGTTCAAGCCCTGCCTGGTGCGCGAGATCTTCGCCCAGGCCGTTGCCCGGATCGAGAAATCAGAGCCGGGCGCCTGCCGTCGCTGTGTCCTGACCCATCCGGAGGAAGAATTCTCGATCCGCGCCGTGCCCGAGAAGCTCGAGCAGGTGTTCTTCAACCTGGTTC
Organism: Acidobacteriota bacterium; assembly: GCA_040752915.1. Taxonomy (NCBI): domain Bacteria; kingdom Pseudomonadati; phylum Acidobacteriota; species Acidobacteriota bacterium. Next base: position 19,579 of record JBFMHB010000038.1, on the reverse strand, counting down.
ACAACGCGCTGGCTCTGTCTCCCCCCGAAGCCCCGCTCGCAATCCGAATCTGGAGGGAAGGCCCCTCGGTCTGCCTGTCCATCTCCGACCGGGGCCCCGGCGTCCCTCCCGAACTCATGCCCAAGCTCTTTCAGCCCTTCGCCAGCAGGAGGAAGGGCGGTACGGGCCTCGGGCTGGCCATCGTCCACAAGATCGTATCCGCCCACGGTGGAACCGTGACCGCCGCCAACAACGACCCTCCGCCGGGTGCCACCTTCACGGTGCGCCTGCCGCTGATGGAGCCAGCGGAGGGTTGAGACACGCCGAGGATCATGGGGCGGATCCAAGAAGGTAGGATTCTCGCCCCCTCGCCGGTGGTTCCGTTCCGGTTCCCCTCCGGAGTCCCTTTTCCCCAAATCCCAATTCCCAAATCCCAATTCCGAAATTCGAAATTCCATCCGCTCCGCCGGCGCCCCTCCTGCGGACCGGCAGTGTCGTTCAAAAGGACCAGCTCAGGCCGACCCCGGCGCAGGCCACGACGCGGCGGCCCGTGGCCTCCCTCAGGGCGCGGTCCAGAAGGAGGCCGGCCTCGGCGTGGGGGCGAAGGAGCCACCGCTCCCCGAGGGGCACCTCCCAGGCGAGGGTCACGCACCCCACGGTGAAGCCCCGGTGGTCCACCTCGTAGTAGGCCTCGTGAAAGGAGCGCGAGCCCCATCCCAAGGAAAGGGCCGCCTGGAGTTCCCCCTTCCCCGCCTCGAGGCCCTTGGCGAGGAACAGGTCCCCGTAGTGCGATCCCGGGTAGGCCTCCACGTCCCAGATCTGGTGCGTACCCAGGGCGAAGCCCCCTCCCAGGTCGAATTCCGCCTCGAAGGAAGCCTCGCCCGTGGAGGGGACGCCGAGCTGGTCGGGATACGAGAGGCGGACGTACTGGACCCTCAGGATGACGGGGCCCGCAGCGCGCTCGTAGGCCAGCGCGGCGTCCCACTCGTTGAATCGCCCCGAACCCTCGTTGGGGTCCGGGTCCCAGTTTCCCCACAGGGAAGCCGTGAAACCTCCGGCGGAAAACCAGAGGTCCCCCTGGGCCACGGCCCCACGGGAGAGCGCGAGGCCGCGCCAGAGGTAGCGAGAGGTGAGGTCCAGGTCGAGGCCCCACGAGATCCCGCCGGACTCGGAGGGCTCTGTTGCGGCCTCCCGGCTCCCTTCCGTTTCTTGCGCGCCCGCCGCCACGGCGAGCCCCGCCAAGAAGATCGCCGCGAGAGCGACGAGCGCACGCGTCCTTCGCATTCCGCCCCCCAACCCATCTTGCCACAGGGCCCCGCGGGAGGCATCGCCCGGTGGGAGGCGTCGCGCTGGGGAGACACCGCCCTGCAAAGGTGTAGCCCTGCGGGAGGCGTCGCCAGACGCCGATCTCCTGCACGCTACATCCCCAGGTACCTCGCGTAGAGGGCGCGGGCGCGGGCGGGGTCTGGGGTTTTCTGGACGAGGGCGCGGCCGTCGGCGTAGAGGGTGACGGGGTGGCCCTCCCACTCCGTCTGGATCAGATAGGGGTTGCGGAAGACGGGGCCGAAGGCCCGCAGGCGCGCTTCGAGGGAGGGCAAATCCAGGCGGGTGCCCGGGGGGGCGAGGACCATGACGCCGTCGCGGCCGCAGAGGCGGTGGGTGCGGCTCGTGCCGCGCTCCTCGAGGAAGTCGAAGGCGCGTGCGCCACAGCAGGGGCAGGCGGGCTCCCTCGGGGGGCGGACGCTCGAGAAGGAGCCGTCGAGGAGGTCGAAGCCCCGCAAGGCTGGCGCGCACAGGTCCTCTCGGCCCGCGAGGACCTTGAGGGCCTCCCCCGCCTGGAGGGCCCCTACGGCGGCGGCGGCGGGGCCGAGGACGCCCGCCGTGTCGCAGGTGGGCGCGCTTCCCGGGGCGGGCGGAGCGGGGAAGAGGCACCTCAGACACGGCGTGAGGCCGGGGCGAATGGCCAGCAGGGTGCCAAAGGTGGAGACGGCTCCGCCGTAAATCCAGGGGCGACCCGCCTCGACGGCGGCATCGTTGAGGAGGTAGCGGGTCTCGAAGTTGTCGGTGCCGTCGAGGACCACCGCCGCCCTCTGAAAGAGATCCCGCGCCCGCTCGGGCCCCAGGTCCTCGGCAAGGGCCTCCACCTCGAGATCGGGCCGGATTTCCCTCAAGGCCTGTTCGGCGGCCACGGCCTTGGGGAGCCGGGCGCGCCAATGGGCCTCGGTGAAGAGGGCCTGGCGCTGGAGGTTGCTCTCCTCCACGTGGTCGCGGTCCACGAGGATCAGCCTGCCCACGCCCGCCCTGGCCAGGAGGGCGGAGGAGGCGCAGCCGAGGGCGCCCACGCCCACCACAGCGGCGGTGGCTTTTTGGATCCGTTCCTGCCCGACCTCGCCGATCCACGGAAGGAGGGCCTGACGCGAGTACCGGCCGTTCACGGCACGAATCTCCGCATCCGCACGTTGGCCGCCAGGCCCGCGAAGAGGCTCATGCTGATCAGGAAGGACCCGCCGTAGGAGAGGAAGGGCAGGGGGAGCCCCGTGGTGGGCAGGAGCCCGAGGACCATGCCCACGTTCACGAGGAGGTGGTAGAGGATCACGGCGAAGCCGCACAGGACGAGAAACCGCCCCTCGGCGTCGCGGGCCACGCGGAGCGTCGAGAGGAACCGGGCCAGGAGGGCCAGGAAAGCCAGGAGAACGCCCACGCTGCCCACGAAGCCCGTCTCCTCGGCCACCACCCCGAAGATGAAGTCGGTGTGCGGGGCCGGAAGGAAATTGAGGCGGTTCTGGGTGCCCGAGTGGAGGCCCTTTCCCGTCAACTCCCCGGAGCCCACGGCGATGCGGGCCTGGGCCACCTGGTAGCCCGCCCCCTTGGGGTCGTGGGCGGGGTTCACGAAGGTGAGGATGCGGTCCTTCTGGTAGGGCTTGAGGAAGGTGAACCAGCCCAGGGCGAAGAGGAGGAGGACGGCGAGGACCGCCATGCCGGCCCACTTCAAGATCCGGCCGAGGGGATAGCGGCTGAAGTACAAGGCCGCGCCGGCCAGGGGGAGGAAGGTCGTGGCCGTCCCGAAGTCGGGCTGGAGGAAGGTCAGGACCGCGGGGAGGGCGATAATCCCCCAGAGAAAGGCCACCTGGCGACCCTCGATGGCCTTGTCGGGCAGGTCCTTGATGGCGTTGGCGCAGGCCAGGGCCACGGCCACCTTGGCGAACTCGGAGGGCTGAAAGCCGAAGGGCCCCAGATAGAGCCACGATTTCGACCCGGCCACCGTCCGCCCCAGGACCAGGACGAGGACCAGGGCCGCGAGGGCCGCGGCGTACAGGAGGTAGCCGTAGTCCACCCAGATCTGGTACGGAACGAGGAGGGCCAGGGCGAAGACCGCGGCGGCCAGGAGGGCGTAGACCACCTGGCGATCTCCCAGGGCGCCGTACTTCGTGGCGAAGGTGGCGGAGCGGACCATGACCGTGCCGAAGGCCAGGAGGGCCAGGTAGAGGAAGAGGGTCACCTGGTCGCCGAAGAGGAGGGATTGGCGGAGGGTCTGTCTCATGGCGGCCGCCTCACCCGGCGCCTTCCGCCCGAACGGACGCGCGGGCTTCCAGGGGCGGGGCGGTGGACGGTTCCGCGGCGGGAGCCTCCTCGCCCGGCTTCTTGCCGAAGAAGAGGTATTCGAGGCCCAGGCGCGCGATCTTGGCGCCCATGTCCCCCCCGTGGCCCCCGTGCTCCACGAGGATCACGAAGGCCACCTGGGGATTCTCACGGGGCGCGAAGCCGGCGAACCAGGCGTGGTCCCGGATGGACTTGTCGAGGAGCTTCGTGTCCACGCCGGCGCTGGCCGCCACCACCTGGGCCGTACCGGTCTTGGCGCAGACGGCCAGCCCGGGGATGTTGCAGGCCCTGCCGGTCCCGCTCGTGACCACGCGCTGGAGGCCCTCCTTGAGGACCTCCAGGGAGGAGGCCGATACGTCCACGGAGCTGAGGAGCCTGGGCTCTCCCTGGAGGAGCCGGGGCTGGTAGCGCTTCCCGCCGGTGGCGAGGGTCGAATAGAAGCTGAGGAGCTGGAGGGGGGTCACCGTGAGGTAGCCCTGCCCGATACTCACCGAGAGGGTCTCCCCCGGGTACCACGGGCCCAAGCCCCGGGCCCGCTTCCACTCGTCCGAGGGAAGGGTGCCCGCCATTTCGGAGGGCAGATCCACGCCGGTCTTCTGGCCGAGGCCGAAGAGGGCCCCCCAACGGGCGATGCGCTCGATGCCCACGCGGTCCCCGGCTCGGTAGAAGAAGACGTTGCAGGAGTTCTGGATGGCCGTCAGGGGGTCCACCCCGCCGTGGCCGCCGCGGGCCCAGCAGTGGAAGACGTGGCCCCCGAACTCCCAAGCCCCGGGGCAGTAGAAGGTCGTCCCGGGCGTCAGGAGCCCCTCCTCCATCCCCACGAGGGCCACAAAGGGTTTGAAAGTGGAGCCCGCCGGGTAGGCCCCCTGAATGGGGCGGTTGAGGAGGGGGTGCCGGGGGTCCTCCGAGAGGGCCTGCCAGTCCTTGGGCGAGATGGTGTGAGAGAAGAGGTTCGGGTCGTAGTCGGGGACGCTGACCCAGGCGAGGATTTCGCCCGTGTTGGGGTTCATGAAGACGGCGGCCCCGGTCTCCTCCCCGAAGGCCGAGGTCAGGATCTGTTGGAGTTCCACGTCGAGGTTGAGGCGGATGTTCCGGCCGGGGACGGGCTCGCGCTGAACGCCGACCCCCGGGAGCCTCAGGCGCGGGTCCTCCACCTCCCTCCCCATGGCGTTGACCTGGGCGGTCCTCTTGCCGTTCTCGCCCATGAGCAGGGCGTTGGCGGCCTTCTCCACGCCCGCCTTGCCCACTTCGATGAAGGGATCCAGTTCCCGGATGCGGAGGGTCTCGGCCTCTTTTTCCGAGAGGAGCCCGACGTAGCCGATGGCGTGGCTGCCCAGGGAGCCGTAGGGGTACTCCCGCCTCAGCTCCATCTCGATGCGGAGCATCTTGAGCTCGTCCTGGTGAACCTCCACCTTCTGGACCCAGGCGGGGGGCACGTCCCGGGCCAGGACGGCGAGGCTTGGAACGGCGCTGCGCTTCCTGGCCGCCTGGACCTCCTCCATGGTCATGGAGAGGCCCAGGATCCGGTTCATGGAGGCCACGGTCCGCTCCAGAGAGCCCTCCTTGGCCGTGTCCAGGACGAGAGAGAAGGAGATGCGGTTCCGGCACAGGACCTTGCCGTTCCGATCCGCGATGACCCCGCGGGGGCTCCGCAGGACGATGGTCCGGGTGTAGTTGTTCTCGGAGAGGGTCCGGTAGAAGCTGCCCTCCATCACCTGGAGGAGGAAGAGCCGGGAGGCGAAGAGGACGAAGACCGCCGCCGCCACGAACTGGAGGAAGAGGACCTTGGGTTCGAAGGTGGGGTCGTCGGTGCGGTCCACGGCTACTCCCGGGGGTAGAGCCGGCGTGCGGCGGCCTCGAGGCCCGCGGCCAGGAGCCCCGTCAGAAGGCTTCCCGCTGCCGTGTACACCCACAGCGAGGAGGGCAGCGGAAGGCCGAGAAGGAGGTACAGCAAGACCACCGCCGCCGAGTCCAGAACATACGCCCCGACCGCGAAAAAGAAAAGGGGGAGGATGCCCTGGATCACGACTCTGGAGCCGATCCATCCGAGGAGGTAGCCGATGAGGGTGAAGGCGGCGCCGTGGAAGCCCAGATGGGGCATGGTGTAGGCGTCGCTCAGCGTCCCCAGCGCGGCTCCCCACAGGGTGCCGGGAACCTTCCCCTGGCGCAGTCCGAGGACCGTGAGGAGGGCCAGGAAGGGGTTGGCGATGGTGAGGTCCCCGCTGGCCAGCGGGAGGAGGGCTTGCAGGCCCACGGCGAGGGCCAGCAGGACCAGCGGCGCAACGAGACGGCTACGCACGGCGCCTCAGAACCAGGACCCAGGCCAGGTCCCTGAGGTCGGCGGAGGGGTCCAGCCGGACGCGTTTGAGGTAATCGCCGCCGTCGGCTACCTCGGACGTCGTGCCCACGCGGAGGCCGGGCGGGAAGATCCCGTCCTCCCCGGAGGTGACGAAGACATCGCCCACTTGCACGTCGGCCTCGTTGGAAACGTAGCGGACCGCCAGGTGGTCGCCGCTCCCCACGGCCACGCCCCGGGCTCCCGTGCGCTCGGAGCAGACGCCCAGGGCGCTGCTCGGGTCCGTCACGGCCAGGACCCGGTACAGGTCTCCCGCGCGCCCGCGCACCCGGCCCACCACACCCCGGCTGGAGATTACGGGCGTGTCGTCGGAAAGCGGCGAGGCGCAGGAGACGAGAAGGTACCTCCCGAAAGGGGCCCCGAACCGGGTCAGGGCCCGCCCCCCGATCACTTCCAGGCCCTCGGGCCGGGGGGCCTTGAGGAGGTTCCTCAGCTCGAGGTTCTCCTTGGCCAGGTTCTGGGCCAGGAGAAGCTGGGTGCGCAGGACGCGGTTCTCGGCCTCCAGGCGTTCGGCGCGGAGGGCGGCGTCGCGCTGGAGGACGTAGGCCCGCGCGCCCTCCCGCGTGAACCGGGAGGCGGCATCGAAGGCCGTGAGGAAGGGGCTGAAGGCCACCATCGCCGCGTCCTTGAAGAGGGTGCGCTCCCCTCGACGGACCTGGAGGGTCAACCCCGCCACGAAGCCGGCCACCAGCAGGAGCATCAGCGCGACGGGCCGGCGAGCGAGGGGCGGAGAGGCCATCAGTCGAGGGCGACCCGCTTGAGGAGGTCGAAGTCGTCCAGCATCTTGCCGGCGCCGAGGACCACCGAGGAGAGGGGGTCGTCCGCGATGAGGACGGGGAGGCCCGTCTCCTCGCGCAGGCGCTTGTCGAGGTTCCGCAGAAGGGCCCCGCCGCCCGTGAGGACGATACCCCGGTCCACGATGTCCGCGGCCAGTTCGGGGGGGGTCTGCTCCAGGGCCTGCTTCACCGCGTCGATGATGATCGAGACGGTCTCCGACAGGGCCTCGCGAATCTCCTCGGTGGCGATGGCGAGGGTCTTGGGGATTCCGTCCACGAGGTCGCGGCCCTTGACCTCCATGGTCTCCTCCTTGTCGAGCGGGTAGGCCGATCCGATGCGGATCTTGATTTCCTCGGAGGTCCGCTCGCCGATGAGGAGGTTGTACTTCTTCTTGATGTACTGGACGATGGCCTCGTCCATCTCGTTGCCCGCAACCCGCACCGTGCGCGAGTAGACGATGCCCGCCATGGAGATGACCGCCACGTCCGTTGTCCCTCCGCCGATGTCCACGATGAGGTTTCCGGTGGGCTCGGTGATGGGCATTCCGGCTCCGATGGCGGCGGCCATGGGCTCCTCCACCATGGCCACGTAGGATGCCTTGGCCCGGTAGGCCGAGTCGCGCACGGCGCGCTTTTCAACCTGGGTGATCTGGCTCGGGATGCAGATCACGATGCGGGGTCGGACGATGACCTTACGGTTGTGGGCCTTCTTGATGAAATAATCGAGCATGCGCTCGGTGTGCTCGAAATCGGCGATGACGCCGTCTTTCATGGGCTTGATGGCCAGGATATTTCCGGGGGTGCGCCCGAGCATCTCCTTCGCCTCGGTTCCCACGGCTTCCACTTTGCCGGTCTTCTGGTTCACGGCCACGATGGAGGGCTCCTGGACGACGATCCCCTTGCCCTTGACGTAGACCAGGGTGTAGGCCGTTCCCAGGTCGATGGCGAGATCGTTGGAGAGGAAAGAGAAGGGCGACCGAAGACTGAATGGCATTCACGGCTCCTGACTGTAGATCGCGCACCGGTTCTTGGTGGATTCCTTGACCTTGTACATGGCCTGGTCGGCCCGCTGGATGAGCAGTTCCGGCGTCTCGCCGTGGGCCGGGAAGCACGAGATGCCGAAGGAGGCGGAAAGGGTGAAATCGAAGCCGGGGTTGGACCCGTAGTCGTGGGACAGGATGGCCTCCCGCAGGCGCTCGGCCACGAGGAGGGCTCCCTCGGCGTCGGTGTTGGGAAGGACGATGGTGAACTCGTCCCCTCCATAGCGGGCCACCACGTCGACGTTGCGCACCCCGTGCCTCAGGATCTCACCCACGATCCGCAGGGTCTCGCTGCCCACCAGGTGCCCGAAGCGGTCGTTGACCTGCTTGAAACCGTCCAGGTCGAGGAAAAGCACCGCCACGGGGTACCGGTAGCGCCGCCCCCGGGTGATTTCCACCTCGAGGGCCTGCCGGAGGTGGCGCGAGTTGTAGAGCTGGGTGAGGTCGTCCACGAGGGAGAGCTGGCGCACCTTCTGGAACAGGAACGCGTTCTCGAGGGCCACGGCCACCGGCTCGGCGAAGAGGAGCACGGTTTCCAGGTCCTGCTCCTCGAAGCTCTGGCCGCCGGCCTTGTTCATCACCTCGAGAACGCCGAGGGTGCGTCCGCGGCTCCGGAGCGGGACGCAGAGGACGGAGCGGGTCGTGAACCCCGTGAGCTTGTCCAGCTCCGGATTGAAGAGGGGGCTGGCCTTCACGTCGTTCAGGAGTATGGGCCGTCCAGTGGCGGCCACTTCCCCGGCGATGCCCTCCCCCACGCGGACCTTCAGCTCCTTGAGCCCCTGGGCCTTCGCGCCGAGGGCCTCCTTGAAGACGAGGTGCTCTCCCGTCTCGTCCACCAGGAGCAGGCTCCACGCCTCGGAGCGGACCAGGAGCTGGATGCGCTCCATAATGTAGGAGATGAGGGCCTCGGGCTCCAGCATGGAGTTGGCGGTCCTCACCACCTCCGCCAGGAGGCGCAGTTGCTCCGACTTCAGGCGGTAGGCCTTCTCGAGCGCCTCGTTGCGCAGGCCGAGGGGGGTGCGGGGAGGCATGGTCCTCTTCAGTAGGCCACGGACTGGAACTGCTTGCGCCAGAACTTCTCGTTGCCTTCGTCGTCGAAGGCGCGGACCTGGACCGACTGGGTGCCCACGTCCGAGAAGAGGAAGATCTTGCTGAAGGAGCCGTCGGCGTTGACGGGGATCTCCAGGTCGTTCACCGAGACCGAGACGCCCGGATCGGTGGAGCCCTGCAGGATGACCCCGTCTCCGATGGCCGTCGCGTCGACGATCAGCTTGAGGTCCCGTTGGATCTTCGGCCTCTGGTAGATTTGAAGGAGGCGGAAGCGGTAGATCGGGGACCAGTAGGTCTTGGAGGCCTCTCCCTCGGACTTCACTCGCCAGAAGTAGGTCCCCGCCGGGAGCCCTTCGACGGTGAGGCGGTTCTCCCGGATCACCTGTTCGGGAGTCAGGAGGGAGGAAAAGAGAGGGCGGGCGGAGATCTGGAACCGAACGGGTCCGCCGCTCCCGCCCTTCCACTGGAAGGTCAGGGGCGTGCGGGCGGGGTCCTCCACCCGCAGGATCTGCTGGTCCTTCGGGTATTCGGCCACGGGCGGGGCGACCAGGGCTTCGGTGGTGGCCGCGCCCGAGGCGGTGGTGAGGACCGACACGCCGGTGAGCCCGGCGTCCACGCGCTGGGACCTGCCTCCCGCCTCGATCTGCGATGACCCGCTGAAGATCGACGTGGCCACGTCCCCCGTGGGCAGCTGGGCCACCGCCACGCGGGAGGCCGGAGCCGGGCGGACCCGGGTGGAATCCGTGGCGATGATGCTCTCGTCGCGGGGCGTCATGGTCTCCGGAGTCTGCGTTTCGACGAAGCCCTGCTTGAGGGCGACTTCCACGCGGCTGGCGCCGTCCGGGGAGGAGGACAGGGCCTGGATGACCACCAGGGAGTCGGGGGCGATGATCTGGAACTGCCCGTTGTGGTACTTGATCTTGGCGTAACTGCCCTGGCTCGTCCGGACGATGTCGCCGTCCTCCAGGATCATCTGCTCCTTCGCGCCGGAAAAAAGGTGCTGACCCGTGCGCTTGATTTCCACGCTCCCCTCCATGTCCACGAGGGTCGCGAACTTCTGGGAGGCGGGGGAGGTGCCCTGGAGGTCCTTCAGGGTCTCGATCACGTCGGTGGCGATCTGGCGGGCCTTGGGGTAGCGGCCGGCCCCGTACTCCGCGCGGCTCTGGGCGAGCATGGTCCGGGACTGGTTGACGGTGGGCCTCAGGGCCGGATCGAGGCCGGGGTTGTCGAGGCCGTCCACGAGCTTCTGAGCCCTGCTGATGGCCCGCTCGGCCTGCACTTGAGGGTTCCCGCGCCAGCGCATGAACAGGAATCCGCCTCCCCCGACGATCACGAGCAGGACCAGGATGGCGATCAGCGCGACGATGTCCTTGTACTTGATCGTGATCCAGTCCAGATCCCTCAACCGCGTCACGGCCATGGTCATGCCCCTCTCTTGGCCCACAATCATAATCCAGTGGCGTGCAAGGGGTAAAGGGCCGAAGGGATGCGGCCGAATCCGGCGTCCTCCATGGAGCATGGGGCGGGAAGGGGGGGACGATGGGGCAAGATTCGGGAAAAGGTCCTGTTTCTCATCGATTCGCCCGTCAAAAAGCCGCCCAGGGCTTGCCTCGATGAGGCAGGGACTTTAGAATCGCCGTCCAAGGAGGTCCGGAATGGCCGCAACCCAGCCCGCCCAGGGGTCTCTCAAGCCCTTCTTCGTCGTCGTGGGCCTCGCCGTCGCGCTTCTCGTCGTGTATGTGTTGCGTTCGGGGAAGCCCGGCGCCCCTGCGGAGGCGTCCGCGGACCGGGGACCCGTGGTAACCGTTCCCATCCTCGAGCCCGCCTCCGCCGGTCCCCCCCTCCTCCCCGCGGCCGTCCAGGGAAAGGTGGTGGTTCTTCACTTCTGGGCCACCTGGTGTCCGCCGTGCCGGGCCGAGTTCCCCGAATTCGCCCAGTACGCCCGCGACTCCTCGAACCGGGGGGGCTACCGGGTGGTCGCCATCTCTCTGGATCAGACCCCCGATCCCGTCGGTCCGTTCCTCGACGAGGCCGGCGGGGGCTTTCCCGTGTACATGGACTCCGCGGGCCTGGCGGGGGAACTCGAGGTGACCGCCATTCCCACGACGGTGGTCCTGGACAAGAAGGGGCGGGTGGCGTACCGCGCCCAGGGCGCCGCCAACTGGAAGCCGGGCGGGGTGCCCGCCGTGGTGGAGAACCTGGTCCGGGAATGAGGAGCCGCCCGGTAGCGGGGCGGAGGGAGTCGGAGCGATGCGGCGTGTCGGGCTCACGGCGGACTGGGAGGCCGGACCCTCGGACCTTCGCCTCGTGCTGAACCGGGCCTATGCCGGGTGGCTGCGGGAGGCGGGTCTCCACCCCGTCGTCCTGCCCAGCCTGCCGGGCGACGAAGCGGGATCGCTCGAAGGCCTTTCGGGTCTGGTGCTGACGGGAGGAGGGGACATTCCCCCCGCGCTCTACGGGGGCGACCCGGAACCCGCGCCGGAGGAGCGATATTCCCACCCCGACCGATCGGCCTTCGAGTTCGCCCTCGTCTGGAGGGCGGTCCGGATGGGCCTGCCCCTGCTGGGCATCTGCCTGGGGTGCCAGACGCTCAACGTGGCCCTGGGGGGTTCGCTGGTGCGCCACCTGGAGGACCCCGAACGGTGGCACCGCCGGAAGGCCCCCGATGCCCCCTCGCCTCGGCACCGGCTCCACACCCGGCCCGGGAGCCTCATTCACTCCCTCTACCGCACGAGGGACGTGCGGGTGCTCTCCTCCCACCACCAGGCCATCGGGCTCCTTGCCGAAGGCTTCGAGGCCACGGCGTGGGGGCCCGGCGGCGTGGTGGAGGCCATCGAAAGCGCCGCGCGGCCGAATGTCCTGGGCGTCCAGTGGCACCCGGAGCGTACTCCGCGGTCGCTCTTCTCACGTTCCATCGCCCGGTGGTTCCGCGACCGAGCCGAGGCCTGGGCGTCGGGTCGGCGGTGAGGCGGCCCCCCCCGGGCCCGTCCATAAAGACCCTCCTCGGGCCCGACGGCCCGCTCTCCCGGGAGACCTTTTACGAGTTTCGGCCGGGGCAGGTCCGGATGGCCGAGTCGGTGGCCGAGACCCTACGTCTGGGGGGGGTTCTCCTGGCCGAGGCGGGCACGGGTACGGGCAAGAGCCTGGCCTACCTTCTGCCCGCCCTCCTCCAGAACCGGCGCGTCGTGGTCTCCACCCGGACCAAGGCCCTGCAGGAACAGCTCGCGCGGAAGGACGTCCCTCTCTGCGAGCGGCTCCTGGGGCGCGCCGTCCGCGCCGTGGTCGTGAAGGGCCGCGCCAACTACCTCTGCCGGCACTATTACGAGCGCTTTTTGAAGGAGCCCCTTCTGAAGTCCCAGAAGGAGGCGCGCCTCTTCGGGCGCTTCAAACGATGGGCGTCGGAAACCTCGACGGGCGACAAGGCGGAATGGGAAGGGATTCCGGAAGATCTCCCCCTCTGGGCCGACGTGAACGCCCGCGGGGAGCGCTGCCTGGGCTCCAAGTGCCCCCTCTACGCCGAGTGTTTCGTGGTTCTCCTCCGGCGCGAGGCGGAAGCCGCCGAACTCGTCGTGACCAACCACCACCTCCTCTTCGCCGATCTCGCCCTCAAGGGCCGGTGGGACACGGCGGCCCTTCCCGAGTACCGCCACCTCGTCCTGGACGAGGCCCACGAGGCCGAGGACGCGGCCACCAGCTTTTTCGGGGTGGCCGCCAGCCGCCGCATGCTGGAGGAGTGGATCCGGGACGCCGCGCCCGCGGCGGCTTCGGACCCGAGCGGCGCGGCCTCCCAGCGGCTCGCCGAGGCCGCCCAGGCCGCCCGGCTTTTCTTCGGGGCCTTCGAGGGACCCGAAAGGAGGGAGGAGGTCCGCCCCGGGGAATGGTCTCCGCGGGAGGCCTCCATGCTGGCCCGCCTGGGAGCGGTCCTGGACGCGGCGGCCCTCGCCCTCGACGGTGTCCCCGATCCGTCGGGCGAGGCGGAGGGCCTTCTCCTGCGCCTGGAGGCCTGGCGGGAGGCCCTCGATTTCGTGGTCCGAACGGGCGACGAGGAGCACGTCCGATGGCTGGAGGTGACGCCCCGAAACGTCACTTTCGGCGCCAGCCCCATCGAGGTGGGCCCCATCCTGAGAGGGCACCTTTTTTCGCGATTGGACGCTGCGGTCCTCACCTCGGCGACCCTGACCGTCGGGGGCGAATTCCGGTACCTGCGGGATCGGCTCGGCCTGCCGGAGGAGAGCCAGGAGCTGCGCCTGCCCAGCCCCTTCGACTTCGAGAGCCAGGGGCTCCTCTACGTCCCGGCCTCCTTTCCGGCGCCCAATTCCGAGGAGTTCGCGGGGGAGCTCAAGGGGGCTGTGCGGCGCCTGATCGGGTACTCGGGGGGCCGCGCCTTCGTCCTCTGCACCTCCCTTCGGGCCATGCGGGCCCTCGCGGAGGATCTCGAGGACCTGGACCATCCGGTTCTGGTCCAGGGCGACGAACCCAAGGGCGTGCTCCTGGACCGTTTCAGGGAGGCGGGCGACGCGGTGCTCGTGGCGACCTCGTCCTTCTGGCAGGGGGTGGACGTGCAGGGGGAAGCCCTCTCCCTGGTGATCCTCGACAAGCTCCCCTTCGCCGTGCCCACGGACCCGCTGGTCCGGGCCCGGGTGGAAAACCTGAGAAGGAAGGGACGCGAGCCCTTTCTCGAGTACCAGGTTCCGACGGCGGCCATCCTCCTCCAGCAGGGGGCGGGCCGGCTGATCCGGTCCAGGCGCGACCGGGGAGTGGTGGCGTGCTTCGACGTCCGACTGCGAACGAAGGCCTACGGGAGGATCCTCCTGAAGTCTCTCCCTCCGTTTCGGGTGACGGGGCGGGAGGAGGACGTGGCGGATTTCTTTCGAGCCGGCCCGGGTGGGGGTGGACCTTGATCCGCTCGCCCGCGGGCGGGCACGGGGGACCGGCGGGGCGTTGCCCCCCGCGCGGCAGGGCCTGTACAATGGACCATCTCTCGTGAGAAAGGGACCGACCATGCCGACGATCGATCCGAACCTTCTGCCCGTGGACATCCTGCGAATGGCCCTGGAGCGCGAGAAAGAGGCTTACGCCTTTTACACCGAAGCCGCGGGGCTCGTGAAGATCCCCGCCACGCGCGACGCGCTCCTGGAGATGGCCGACGAGGAGAAGCACCACATCCAGAAGATCGAAGAGGTTCTCGACCGCTACTTCTACCAGGACAACTGAGGGTCCGAGGCGCCGGGGACCCTCTCCCGGACCGCCCCGACGGACCGCGGGGCCTGAACCGATGCGTCTTCCCGACGGACGAATCTACCTGGACTGCAACGCCACGACCCCATTGGATCCGGTGGTGGGTCAGGTTCTGTCGCGGACCCAGGCCTCCCTCTTCGGCAACCCCTCCAGCCCCTACACCGAGGGCCGGGCCGCGCGCGAGGCCCTGGAGGCGGCGCGGGGGGATGTGGCCTCCTTGGTCGGTTGCCGCCCGGACGAGGTGGTCTTCACCAGCTCGGGCACCGAGGCCAACCACCTCGCTCTCCGTTCGGCGGCCCGGAGCCGGCCCGGCCGGAGGCGGGTGATCCTCTCGGCCGTCGAGCACCCGTCCGTGCTCGGTCAGTGGGACGCCCTCGAGGCCCTTGGCGCGGTGGTGGAAGAGGTTCCCGTGGACGGACGGGGCGTGCTCGACCTCGAGTCCCTGGAAGGGTCCATGGGCGCGGACGTGGCCTGTGTGTCGGTCATGCAGGCGCACAATGAGACCGGCGTCCTCCAGCCCCTCGATTCGGTGGGCGCCCTCTGCCGGCGGTGGGGCGCCCTCTTCCACACGGACGCCGTCCAGGCGGCGGGGAAAGTACCCCTGAGGTGGGCCCAGGCCCTGCCCGACTACCTCGTCGTGGCGGCCCACAAGTTCTACGGTCCAAAAGGGATCGCAGTCCTGGCGGTGCGGTCCGGGGCGCCTGTCGAGCCAATGCTCGCAGGAGGCGGGCAGGAGCGGGGGCGGCGCGCCTCCACCGAAGCCGTGCCTCTGGCCGCTGCCATGGGGACCGCCTGCCGTCTCGCCTCGGAAGGCCTCGCCCGGTGGCCCGCCGTGGAACGCCTGCGGGATTCCCTCGAAGAGCGCCTGCGGTCGGCCCACGGCGCGCGCGTGTTCGGAGAGGATGCCCCGCGCCTCCCGAACACCTCCCTCGTGAGCCTGCCCGGTGTGGACGCCTCGGCCCTCGTCCGCGCCCTGGATGAAAAGGGGGTGGCCGTGGCCACCGGCTCGGCCTGTCACAGCGGCGGATCGGGCCTGCCGAGGGTGCTCGCCCGCATGGGGATACCGGAGCGGTGCGCCGGCACCGTCCTGCGGATCAGCCTCGGGCGCGGCACGACGGCCGGGGATTCGGCGGCCTTCGCCGCTGCCCTCCGCGCCGCACTGGGGGTAGGGTCATGAGCGAAGAGGTGGATCCGCGCGACCGGATCTACGTGCTGGTGTGCAAGGGGGACTCCTGCTCCAAGAGGGGGAACCCCGAACGCGTCCGCGTGGCGCTCAAGCAGGCGGTGAGGGATCTCCCCGCCAAATCGGTGAAAGTCTCGTACGTCTCCTGTCTGGGCATGTGCGGAGAGGGCCCCAACGTCCTTGTCTGCCGCGGGGATACGGCGTACCATCGTTGCAACGGGAACGAGGCCTCCCGGATCGTGGAACTAGTGAGGGGGAAACTTGGAAAAGCTGATCCCTGATCCCAACGCTCGGCGCATCCTGGACGCCATGAACGACGGGGTCATCGTCACGAACGTGGAGCGGAAGGTGGTCTTCATCAACGAGGCGGCCCGAAGTCTCCTCGGGGTGAAGGAGGGGGACGCCCTCGACCAGCGGTGCAAGAGCATCACCCACTCTTCCGAATGCGAATACTCCTGCCCCATGACGCGGGCGCTCCAGCAGGACAGCGACCTCTCGGGGCTCTCGATGTTCTACCGGGGCCGGAACGGGCAGGTGCTCAACTGCCGGACCAGCGTGATCCTCCTGAGGGACGCCGCGGGCAAGGTGGTGGGCGGCGTGGAGATCTTCACCGACACGACGCAGGTGGTCCGGCTGCAGGAACAGGCGGAGGAGCGTTTCTCCTTCTCCAACATCGTGGGCGCCAACGCGGCCATGCAGGAGGTCTTCGACCTCATTCGCATGGTGGCCGAAACCGACTCCACGGTCCTGATCACCGGCGAGAGCGGGACGGGAAAGGAGCTGGTGGCCAGCGCCATCCATTTCCACTCGCTGAGAAAGAACCGCTCCTTCGTGAAGGTGAATTGCGCGGCCCTCAACGAGGGGGTCCTGGAGAGCGAACTCTTCGGGCATGTCCGCGGCGCCTTCACGGGGGCCGTCGCCGACAAGATGGGCCGGTTCGAGATGGCCCACGGGGGCACTCTGTTCCTGGACGAGATCGGCGAGATTCCGCCCTCGACGCAGGTGAAACTGCTCCGGGTCCTCCAGGAGGGGGAAATGGAGCGCGTTGGCTCCTCGAAAACCGTCAAGATCGACGCCCGGGTGATCGCCGCCACGAACAGGGACCTGGCCGTCTCCATGCAGGAGGGCGGGTTCCGGCAGGACCTCTTCTACCGGCTCAACGTGTTCCGCATCCACCTTCCGGCGCTGAGGGAAAGAAAGGACGACATCCCGCTCCTCGTGGACCACTTCATGCGGAAAATCGCCGCCAAGATGCCCCAGAAGCGCATCGAGGGCGTGGAGGAGGAGGTTCTCGCGCGCCTGCTCGAGTACGATTTCCCCGGCAACATCCGCGAGCTCGAAAACCTCATCGAACACGCCGCCATCCGGTGCCGGGACGGCATCATCCGGAGCCGGGACCTTCCCCTCCCGACGGCTCCTCCCGAGGAGGCCCCTGCCCTGCTCTACCAGATTCACTCTCCGCTGGAGACGGTGGAGCGGGATCTGATCCTCAAATTGCTCGAGGCCAACGGGTGGAAGATCAACCGCACCGCCGAGAGGCTGGGCATCAGCCGCGTCACGCTCTGGCGGAAGATGAAGGAGTACGGGATCCAGAAGCGCGAGGGCTCCTGATGCGCCGTTTCCCCTTCGCCCCCACGCCCGGGCAGGGGAGATGCCCCGTCCCCCGGAGGAATGCGCCATGACGCCGAGAGCCTGCCCCTCCTGCCACGGGACGGGCTACGTGGTCCAGGAGATGAAGGGACGCCTGGTGGCGGCGTCCTGCTCGTGCCGCAACGCCGACCGCATCTCCCGCCTCGTGGGCCGGGCCGGCATCCCTCAGCGCTATCGCAACGCGTGCGTCTTCGAGACCTTCCGGCCCCGAAACGCCTCCCAGGAAAAGGCCCTGCTCCTGGCCCGGAAATACGCCGAGGATTTTCCCGCCTTCCCGAGGGACCGGCCGTCGGGGCTCCTCTTCATGGGGCCGTGCGGCGTGGGCAAGACCCATCTGGCCGTCTCCATTCTCCAGGAACTCCTTCTGAGGAAAGGGATCCCCGTCCTGTTCGCCGACCTCAACGAACTCTATCGGGAGATCTGGGCCTCCTACGGGCGCAGGGAGCCGGGGGAGACGGAGTACGACATCCTCGCGCCCCTGGTGGAGGCGCCCCTACTCCTCATCGACGAACTGGGTTGCCGGGATTCGGTCTGGGCCCAGGACACGCTCCTCTATCTGGTGAGCCAGCGCCACAGCGAACTGCGCCCCACCCTCTGCACCACCAACTACCTCGACGCGCCCGCCGCCGGAGAGGCCTCCCTCGAGTCCCGCATCGGAGTCCGCGCCCGCTCCCGGCTGCTCGAAATGTGCCTCACGGTCCCCATGGACGGCCCCGACCACCGGAAAAGGTAGGGGCGGTCACCGGGCCGTGCGGCCCTCGGCCAGCCTCCCGGCGACGGAGGGCGAGGCCCAGAGGCTGTGACGCCCCTCCCGCAGGACGAACACGAGTCCGGGAACGTCGTCGTGCAGGGTCTTCTCGGCGTCCCCGTCGGCCACGACCCACAGCCGGGGGTGGGCGGCCAGATACTCCCTCAAGTGCTCGGGGTCCTGCAGGATGTGATCGGGCCGGTCGGCCACGAACTTCTTCCGCAGGAAGTTGTTGTCGTAAGCCGCCACCTTGTCCCGCGCGTAGAAGGGGATCGAGAAGAGGGTCACGCGGTATTCGAGGATGGCCTCCCCGGGCGCCCGAAGGTCCCGAAGGGTGACCCCGATGCGCTCCGCGGTCTTGATGCGGTCCTCGAGGTCCACGGCGGCGTGGGGCACGGCCGCCTGGATGCTGAACAGGGCCGCGAGCACGCCCGCGAAGGCCCAACGGGTCCGGCCTGCGGCTCCCAGGAGGCTCCCCGCGATTCCGCAGGCCGCCGAAAGACCGAAGAGGCCTAGGGTGGCGGATCCCAGGCCCGAGGGCGCCTCCCGGAACCCGAGCGCCGCGAGCCCAGCCGCCGCGCCCCCGGCGAGCAAGGGCATGACGACCCACGGCAGGCGGGACCATCGTCCGGCCGGATCCTCCTTCAGGAGGGACGCGGCGATCAGGGCCCACGCCGGAAAGGACGGGAGGATGTAGGTGGGCAGTTTGGAAGGGAAGAGCGACCAGACGAGGAGGGGGACGACGGCCCAGAGAAGCCACAGGCGGAACGCCGGTTGGCCCAGCCTCCGCCATCGGAAGGCGGGCAGGCTCCACCAGGGGAGAAAGCCGCCCAGGAGGACGGGGATGTAGTAGTACCAGGGACCCGGGTGGAAGCGCTTGGCCGACACGGCCGCTTCGGCCGCCTCGCGTCCGGCCATATAGGCCAGGAGGCCCGGGTGGCGGAGGCCGACGGCCACGAACCACGGAAGGGCCACGGCGACGAAGACAAGCCAGAGCCTCGGGTCGGCGAAGGGCCGCAGGCACCGCCCCCGGTCCTTCCAGAGCCCGTATGGGACCAGCACGCAGGCCCAGATGAGGAAGGCCACGGGGCCCTTGGTCAAGAAGGCGGCTCCCGCCACCAGGCCGAAAACCCAGGCGAAGGCCTTCGGGGAGAGCCTCCCGCCCTCCAGGCGCGCCCACAGGAAGAACCCCGCGGTGGTCCAAAGGGTCAGGTACATGTCGGTGGTCAGGACCTTGCCCATGAAAAAGAAAAGGAGCGAGGAGGCCAGCACGGCGGCCGCCTCGAAGCCCGTTCCCTCTCCCTCCTTCTCCCTCAGGAGCCCCGCCGTGAGGACGAGAACCCACAGGGCCGCGATGGACAGGAAGAACCGCGCGCCGAACGCCGTCTCCCCGAAGAGGGCGTACCCCATCGTGGTGATCCAGTAGGTCAGGGGCGGCTTGGTGAAGTGG
This sequence comes from Acidobacteriota bacterium, assembly GCA_040752915.1. NCBI lineage: Bacteria > Pseudomonadati > Acidobacteriota > Acidobacteriota bacterium. The sequence goes on along the minus strand of JBFMHB010000038.1, from coordinate 509 downwards.
TACACGTAGTCCACTTGGGGAGAGAGAAAGTCCCCCGTGGCCGCCATCTCGCGGGCCACCTCGGCGTAGCGAGCCTCGGAGGACTCGAATAGCCCCACCCACCAGTTGCCGTAAAGAAGGACCGCCCAAGCGAACAAGAGCAGGGCGGGCAGAGCCCACGTGCGTTTCATGCGGACGCGCTCCCCGGATAGCCCCTCATCCTACCACCCGGCTGCGGGGGCGGCCAGAAGGCCTCACCGCGCCCAGGCCGCAAGGGCCAGGAAGAGGAGCGCCAGCGCCGCGGCCGAGCCGGGAAGCCCCAGGATGGGAAGAAGGAGAAGGCCTCCCAGGAGGGCGCCCGTGAAGCCCCCGGCCACGTCCGCCGCGTAGAGGCCGGCCCCGCGCGCCTCTCCGGCCAGCGAGAGGGCCGAGGGGTAGAGCGCGCCCGTCAAGGACCCGCAGGCGAGGAGGAGCAGGCTGGAAAGAGGGAGCCCCGGCGCTTGGCCGAAGGAGAACAGGGCCGAGGCCCC
>JBFMHB010000037.1:4257-30172 GCA_040752915.1 Acidobacteriota bacterium | reverse complement strand
CGGTAGTCGATCTCCTTGCTCTTGTTGTCGATCTTCATCCGCATCTTGATGCGCCCGTCCTGGGGGAGGCGCTTCTCCGCGATGTCCAGTTTGGCCAGGATCTTGATGCGGGAGGCGATGGCCTCCTTGAGCTTCATGGGCGGGCGGAGGATCTCGTAGAGGACCCCGTCGATGCGGAACCGGACCCGGAAGTCCTTCTCGTAGGGCTCGATGTGGATGTCGCTGGCCCCCCGGCGGACGGCGTCCGTCATCACCACGTTGCACAGCTTGACCACGGGGGCGTCCTGGCTGGCCGCCTCGAGGTCCGCCGCGGAGATCTCGCCGTCCTCCTCCTCGACTTCGAGGTCCGCCACCTCCTCCTTCTGGATCTCGTCCATGATCGCCTTGAGCTGGATGTCGTGGGTCGAGCCGTAGTACTTGGCGATGGCCTCCCGGATGGAGGCCTCGGAGGCCACCACGGGCTCCACCTGGTAGCCCGTGATGAACCGGATGTCGTCCAGGGCGAAGACGTTGGAGGGGTCGGCCATGGCTACCGTGAGGGTGGCCCCCGTGCGCTCGATGGGGATCACGAGGTACTTCTGGGCCACGTCCGAGGGGATGTGCTTGAGGACCGACTCGTCGATCTCGAAGTGCTCGAGGTGGATGGCCGGCACCCCGTACTGCTCCGAGAGGAGCGAGGTGATGTCCTCCTCCTTGACGTGGCCGAGGCGGACGAGGTTGTACCCGAGCTTTCCCCCGTTGCTCTTCTGGAGGGCCAGGGCCTCCTGCAGCTGCTGCTGCGAGATGAGGCCCGCCTTGATCAGCATCTCACCCAACCGTTCGGCCATGCCGCTCCCCGGTCCCCCACAGGAAAACGTAGTGTACCACTTGAAGTGTAGTTTGCAACGAGTTGCAAAGTCAAGGGAATGACCCCCCGGAGGGCGGGCCGGAATCGGGAGAACCGGGAAACGGGGACTGTGGGGGGAACCCGATTCCATCCCTTAGGCCCCAGGGGTGGAACGGAGGCGCAGGGCATCGGCCGGGAGGGCCGGTGCCTGGCCGGATTTCGGAAGCGCGCCCCGCCTCAGAAGGGGGCGAAGCCGCTCTCGGACCAGAAGTCGGCGCGGATCCCGTTGTAGAGGGTCTGCAGGGCGTCGAGGTGCTGCTTCTCCCAGTCCGCCAGGAACTGGTAGAAGTCCCTCACCTCGGCCTCGCGGGCGCCTCGGGCGGCGTCCGAAAAGTAGGAGATGGCCCTCGTTTCGAGGGTCATGCCCACGGAGAGGACCCCCATTTCGAAGTCGGCGCCCCGGGCCTGCTCGCGGAACTTCTCCGAAAAGATCGAGTCCGTGAAGGCCTTCAAGTCGGGCGTCTTCCGCTCGAGGGCGAAGGCGGAGGTCCCCTTTTCCTCGTACCGCCCCATGATGCCCTTCAAGTAGGCCTTGTGCTGGACCTCGTCGTGGGCCAGTTTCTCGAAGAGTTCCTGGACGGCCGGCTTGACGGCCCTCTCCGCCGTCATGCTGTAGAAGGTGTAGCCGTCCACCTCGATCTGGTAGGCCTTTCTCAGGACCTCGCGGATCACGTCCTTCGGTTCGGTCATCTCAGGCTCCTTCCCGGCACATCCTCGTTCCCCGGGTCCCGGCGGGCCCCGTGGTCAGGGCGCGAGAGCGCCCGTCCAGGCGAAGGGCTCGGGCTTCTCGGCCGCCCGGTCCGCCGGGACGTACTCCAGGGCGTGGGTGGGACAGAAGGGAACGCACTTGGGGTCCCCGCCGCACAGGTCGCACTTCTGGACGCAATGGTAGGTCTCGTCCCAGAGCATGTTCCCGAAGGGGCAGGCGGCGACGCACATGCGGCAGGAGATGCATCGGTCCCTCGCCATGTCGATGGCGCCGGTCCGGGCGTTCCGGACGAGGGCCTCGGTAGGGCACACGGCGGCGCAGGCCGCGTCGTGGCACTGGAAGCAGACAACGGGGGTCCCCAGCTCGGGGCCCCGTTTGAAGATGTTGATTCGGGTCTTGCTCGGCCTGCCCTCGCTGCCGTGGGCGAAGGCGCAGGCCAGTTCGCACTTGCCGCAGGCGATGCACCGTTCGACCACGACCCGGTAGATCCTGTCCATGGGTGGCTCCTTTGGCCCGCGGCGTCAGGGCGCCGTGCCGGCTCCCTCGGAAAGCTTGACGAACTGGCGCGCCATGTCGGTCCGCTTGCACGCGTCGCAGAGGTCGAAGTAGGCGGACGGGACGCCCGTCCGATCCGAGAAGTGGGCGGCTTCGTCCCGGGTGATGTGGGCCCGGCCGCACCGGGCGCACCGGACCATCTCGAATTCCTTTCCCCAGATGCTTCTCCTGGAGTCCGAGGTCTCGTAGGGGATGCAGGATGTCGGGCATATCTCGGCGCAGGCGAGGCAACCGATGCAGTCGGGCGGGGCCTCGTGGAAGGGTGGGGCGATCTCCCGTCCCGCCCCCCGGTTCACGGAGGAGATGGCCGACACGCCGATGTGGTCGCAGACCCGCGTGCACAGGCCGCAGAGGATGCAGTCCGTGGGTGCGGGGTTGGGTTCGTAGGTCGTCCGCTCCAGGCCGTGTTTCGCGGCCATTTGCTGGATGAGGGGGGTGTCGGGACAGCGAGCCAGGAGCAGGTCGATGACGACCCTTCGCGTGGATCGCACGCGCTCCGTGTCCGTGAGGACGAGGAGGCCTTCCTCCGCCGGAAACATGCACGAGACCACCATCTTGCACCAGCCGTCCCACTCCGTCCGAGTGACGTCCACCAGGCACATCCGGCACCCGCCCCAGGGCTCCAGGGCCGGGTGGTCGCAGAGCGTGGGAACCTCGAAGCCCGCGCAGCGTATGGCGTCCAGGAGGCGGGTTCCCTCGGGGACCTTCACGTTCTTTCCATTGACGGTGAGCGTGATCATGAGGCGCCTCCTGTCTCCTGGACCGCGGCGAGCTCGCGCTTGGGGAAGAACCTCACGGCGTCCGTGGGGCAGACCGTGTAGCAGGCGCCGCAGGAGATGCACCGGCCCTGGTGGATGACGTGGAGGGCCTTCTTCTCCCCCGTGATGGCGTCGGCCGGACAGGCCCGCGCGCAGGAGCCGCATCCGTTGCAGGCCTCGGCGATGATCTCGTAGGCGGTGAGGTCCCGGCAGATGCCGGCCGGGCACGCCTTCCCCTCGGCGTGGGCCATGTATTCGTCGCGGAAGTACCGAAGGGTGGAAAGAACGGGATTGGGGGCGGACTTGCCCAGTTCGCACAGGCTTCCGAGCTGCATCCCCTCCGCCAGCCGCTCGATGCGCCCGATGTCCCCGGGAACGCCCCGTCCGGCCACGAGACCGTCGAAGATGGCCTTCATCTGCTTCAGGCCTTCCCGGCAGGGCACGCACTTCCCGCAGGACTCCTCCATGAGGAAGGAGAGGAAGTAGCGGGCCACGTCCACCATGCACGTCCGGTCATCCATGACGATCATGCCGCCGGAGCCCATCATGGAGCCGGCTTCGGTGAGCTTCTCGTAGTCCACGGGGTAATCGAGGTGGGATTCGGGCAGACACCCTCCCGAAGGTCCGCCCGTCTGCACCGCCTTGAAGGGCCGGTCCCCCAGAATCCCGCCGCCGATGTCGAAAATGATGTGGCGCAGGGTCGTGCCCATGGGCAGTTCGATGAGCCCCGTGTTCTTGACCTTGCCGACGAGGGAGAAGGCTTTGGTGCCCTTGGACTTGGCCGTGCCCATGGAGGCGAACCAGTCGCCCCCCTTGTGGAGGATGGCTCCCACATCGGCCCAGGTCTCCACGTTGTTGAGGACCGTCGGGCAGTCGAAGACGCCCCGGTCCGTGGCGTGGACGTATTTCTGCCTCGGCTCGCCCGTCTTGCCCTCGATGGATCGCATAAGGGCGGAGGACTCCCCGCACACGAAGGCGCCCCCCCCTCGGGAGATTTTCACGTCAAAATCGAAGCCGGTCCCGAGGATGTTCTCCCCCAGCAGCCCGCGCCGCCTGGCCTGCTCGATGGCCAGGGTGAGGTGTACGACGGCCAGCGGGTACTCGTCCCGGACGTAGATGTACCCCTCGTGGGCCCCGATGGCGAAGGCGCCAATGACCATGCCCTCGAGGACCGAATGGGGATCGCCCTCCATGATGGAGCGGTCCTTGAAGGCCCCGGGGTCCCCTTCGTCGCCGTTGCAGAGGACGAACTTCCTCTCGCCCTTCGCCTTGCGGGCGGCCTTCCACTTGCGGGCCGTCTGGAAGCCGGCGCCCCCGCGGCCCCGGAGGCCGGAGCGCTCGATCTCCTCGATGACCTTCTCCGGAGTCAGGTCGAAGAGGGCCTGGACCAGGCCGGCGTAGGCCCCGTGGGCCAGCGCGTCGTCGAGGTCTGCGGGGTCCACCTTTCCGATGTTCCGCATGGCCACCCGGGTCTGGTTCTTGTAGAAGGGAACGTCCCCGTACTTCTCGACGGCCTTCTTGGTAGCCGGGTCCTTGTAAAGGAGCTTGGACACGGCCCCCCCGCCTTCCGCGGCCTTTTCGAGGATCTCGCCCGCGTGCTCCGGCTTGACCTTCGTGTAGAGGATGCCCTCGGGCTGGATGACCACCAGCGGGCCCCTTTCGCAGAAGCCGTGACAGCCCGTCTTCTTGGTGAAGAGGCCCACGGAGGCCGGAAGGTTTCGAGCTTCCACCTCCTTCTGGAAGGCCTCCGCCACGGCCTGGCTTCCGTTGGCCAGACAGCCCGTCCCACAGCAGACGAGCACCTCGATCTTCCGCCCTTCGGCCGCCCGGCGGCACGCCGCGACGGCCTCCTCGAACCGGGCCCTGGAGTCAATGCGCATGGGTCTTGCCCTCCTGGCCCAGGAGTTTGGGCATCTTCGCCGGTTTGGCGTTCCCGTGGTACTTCTCCCCGACGATGAGGACCGGCGCCATGGCGCAGGCCCCCACGCAGTTCACGGTCTTCAGGGTGAACCCCATGTCGGGCGTCGTCTCGTCCGGGCCGATGGAGAGCAGGCGCTGGACCTCCTCCACGAGCTGGCCGGCCCCCCGGATGTGACAAGCCGTTCCCGTGCATACCTTGATGATCGTCTTTCCCTGGGGCTTGAGGGAAAAGGCCTTGTAAAAGGTGGACACGGAGAAGACCTTGGCGAGGGGGACGTCGAGGACCTCGGCCACCTTGATCAGGACGTCGCATGGGAGGTAGTTGTACGCCCGGTGCACGTCCTGGAGGACCTGGATGAGGGAGGCCTCCTCCCTCGGATACCTCTCCAGGATCTCCTCCACCGGGTGAAGGTCCTGGCAGGATGGCTGGCTCATGGCTTTCCTTCCTTCATCTTGGCACCGAGGTCGTACCCCTTTTTCAGGGCCACGAGGTTGGCCTCGACGACCTTGGGCTTGCTGGCGAAGGTGTCGCGGATGAGGGACTCGAGCTCCTCCAGGGCCACCGCGTCGGTGGCGCCGATGTAGGCGCCCAGGGCGACCATGTTGGCCCCTTTGGGGTTCTTGAGCTCGTTGGCCACGTCGTTGGCGGGGACCTTGAGGACCCGGATGTCCTGACGCGACGGCTCCCGGTTGATCAAGGACGAGTTGAGCAGGAGCAACCCTCCCGGCCGGAGCATGGGCTCGAACTTCTCAAGGGACGGCAGGTTCATGGCCAGGACGGCCCTTGGAGACTGGATGACGGGGGAGCCCACGGGGCGGTCCGAGATGACCACCGTGCAGTTGCACGTTCCCCCGCGCATTTCGGGGCCGTAAGAGGGGAGCCAGGACACCTCCTTGCCCTGGTGCATCCCGGCGTAGGCCAGCATCTTTCCGATGAGAAGGATGCCTTGACCGCCGAAGCCCGCCATGATCACGTCATTCTGCATGGCCGACCCTCCGCCTTCCCCGTCCAAGCGGGCTGGGCGCCCGGTCCTCGCCGCCGGGGGTCTTGAAGGTTCCGAGCGGGTAGTAGGGAAGCATGTTCTTTTCCAGCCAGGCCGTCGCCTCCGCGGGAGGGATCCCCCAGTTCGTCGGACACGTGGAGAGGATCTCCACGAGGGAGAAGCAGGCGTTCTCCTTCTGATACCGGAAGGCCGTCCGGAGCATCTCTTTGGCCGCGACGGCGTGAAGGGGCGTGTGGACGGAAGCCCTCGCCACGTAGGCGGGCGTTTTCAGCGTGCTGACGAGCTCGGCCACCCGAATGGGCCATCCCGCCTGGTTCACGTCGCGGCCCAGCGGACATGTGGTGGCCACCTGGCCGGGCATGGTGGTGGGCGCCATCTGTCCGCCCGTCATGCCGTAGATGGCGTTGTTCACGAAGACCACGGTGACCTTCTCGCCCCGGTTGGCGCAGTGGATGATCTCGGCCATGCCGATGGAGGCGAGGTCGCCGTCTCCCTGGTAGGAGAAGACGATGAGGTCCGGGCGGGCGCGCTTGATCCCGGTGGCCACCGCCGGCGCGCGGCCGTGGGAGGCCTCGTGGAAGTCCGTAGCGAAATAGTTGTACGCGAGCACGGAGCAGCCCACGGGGGCGATCCCCACGGTCCGCTCCCTTAGGTCCAGTTCGTCGATGACCTCCCCCACGAGCCGGTGGATGACCCCGTGGGTGCATCCGGGGCAGTAGTGGGTCGTCACGTCGGCGAGGGCTTCGGGTCGGCGGAAGACGGTTTCAGCCATGGGCCACCTCCCCGGACCGGCCGTCGGCGATGGCCCGGATCCGATCGGCCACCTCCTCGGGGGTGGCCAGCATCCCGCCCTGGCGCCCGAAGAAGTGGACGGGCCGCGTTCCCAGCAGGGCGAGCTGGACGTCCTCCACCATCTGGCCGGTGGAGAGCTCCACGACGAGCACGGCCTTGGCCTTCTGGGCGGCGCGGCGGACCTGTTCGTAGGGGAACGGGAAGAGCGTAACGGGCCGAACCATGGCGGCCTTCACGCCCTCCGCGCCCAGGTCCTCGATGGCCGTGGAGCAGACCCTCGCCACGGTCCCGTAGGCCACCACGAGGACGTCGTACTCCCCATCCGTCCCGTACTCCTTCCACCGGAGCTCGTCCCGAACCATGGCGGCGTACTTCTTCGTGAGCTTCTGGTTGTGCTTTTCGAGGACCTCCGGGTCCAGGAAGAGGGAGTTGATGATGTTGGTGGGGCGGCCGCCCTTGCACCCGGTGGCCGCCCAGTCCTTGGGCGGGATGGGCTTGCAAGGGACCCGGCCGGACCGGAACTCCACGGGCTCCATCATCTGGCCGATGAGCCCGTCCCCGAGCACCAGGACGGGGTTCCGGTAGTAGTCCGCCAGGTCGAAGGCGTCCTGAACCAGGTCCGCGGCCTCCTGCACCGACCAGGGGGCCAGCACGAGGAGCCGGTAATCGCCGTGGCCGCCCCCCTTCGTGGCCTGGAAGTAGTCCGACTGGCTCGGGAGGATGCCTCCCAGCCCGGGCCCCGCGCGCATGATGTTCACCACGACGCACGGAAGCTCGCTGCCGGCGAGGTAGGAGATGGCCTCCTGCATGAGGGAGATGCCCGGGGAGCTCGAAGAGGTGAACACCCGCTCCCCGCTCCCCGCCGCGCCGTACAGCATGTTGGAGGCCGCCACCTCGCTCTCCGCCTGCACGAAGGTACCGCCCACCTGGGGCAGGCGGTGGGACATGTACTCCGGGATCTCGTTTTGGGGCGTGATGGGGTAGCCGAAGAACAGCCGGCATCCCGCCTGGATGGCGGCTTCGCCGATGGCCTCCGAGCCCTTCATCAGTTTCTTGGCCATGGCCGCGCTCCTAATAGGCGAAGTAGTGGTACAGGGTTCCGTGGACGCGCATTTCGATGGCCACGTCGGGGCAGGTGATGCAGCAGAGGCGGCACCCGATGCAGCGCTTCTGCTCCTGCATCCTCGCGTAGAAGTAGCCCTTGGAGTTGATGTCCCGGGCCATTCCGAGGATCTTCTGGGGGCAGGCCTGCACGCAGAGTTCGCACCCCTTGCAGCGCTCGGGGTCGATCACGATCTGGGGCACGTGGGACTCCTTATCAATCTGCCTCGGGGCGGGTCTTCCCCGGCCCGGGCCCGGACCTCGTCAGCCCACCACGAAGAGCGGCCCGACGGTCCGACGGGTGCGGTCGGACTCGAAGGGCGGCTTCACGATCTTTTTCACGGGGAGAACCGGACAGCCCGGGTTCCCCCGTTCCACTTCCTCCGCCAGGTCAAGGGGCGCGGCTACCGCCCTGACCTCCAGGGAGAGGCTCCTGCCCACCTCTCGGGCCAGGCGGAGCCCGTCCAGGATCACCTCCGCCGTGGATTCACCCATGAGGTGGGTGTTGGAGAGAAGCCCCGTGGTCCGCAGCCGGGAGGCGGCCTCGATTTCCCGGGCCATGGACACGGCCGAATCCACGTCGGGGGTGAACGGCCTGCGGAAGTTGAGCACCAGAAGGAGATCCGTCTCCTCCTCCGGAACGGCGTCGCTCACGGAGGCCAGGGCCCGGACCCCCGTGTCGTCCCCCCCCGCGTCGATGAAGACCTTCCGGGTCGGGTCCTGGAGACGCGTCCGGACCTGGGGCAGGACGATGGGCAGATCGGAGGAGAAGTACTCGCCCATGGGGGCCACCAGCTCCACGTTGGCGGCGCCCAAAATGTCCCGGGCGGACCGCGACCGGAGATACGGCTTCACCACGTCCAGGTCCAGGAGGGACACGGGGAAACCGGCGCCCGCCAGCTCCAAGGCGGCGGACAGGGTGATCTCCGTCTTTCCGCTGCCGAAGTGCCCGCACAGGATCGTGACTCGGCGCGAAAAGGCGCGGGCGAAAGCTTCGCCCGCCGGACGGACCTTTAGAACCTGCCCCATTCGGGCCGCGCGCGATTCGTCCACCGTCGTGTGCCTCTCCGGCCGGAAACCGGCCTCGAAGAAGGTGTCCAATATAGTCCGCGGGGGCCCGGGGTCAAAAACCGCCCTCGGGTCCCGACCGTCAGGAAGGGCCATATGCCCCATAGACCGTCGGGCGTCGACTGCGCCGCCTACTAGCCGGGCGGGGCGGGAATCGTGAAGGAGAGGATGTACCCGCGGCCGTCCCGGACGATCGCCGCAAGGAGCCGGGTCGATCCATCGGTGCGGAAGGCGCACAGGCAGGTGGGGACGGCCTCGAGCGGGGGGGAGGTCCAAACCCTTTCCCAGATCCTTCCGTCCACCAGGTCAAAGGCTTCGATGCGGGCGGGAGGCCTCCCCGAGGAAACGAAAAGAGTCGGTCCGGCGGCGGCCAGTGCGGAGGCGCCCGATGCGGGTCCGGGGATCCGGGTCAGGTCCGAGCCGCGCACGGCCGCCGTGGTTCCCGCCGGTTCCAACAGGATGAAGTGGGTGCCGCCCGGACCTGCGGATTTCACCAGCTGAATGAAAGCCCCCAGGTCCCTTCCGGCGTAGTCGTAGAGGAGAAAGGCGCCCGCCTCGGGGTCCCAATCGGCGGAAAGAAACTGGGCCGTCCGCGGGTCCATGGGGAAGCCCTCCACGGGGCCGGCCGGCGCGAACGTCCCGCCGTCCTGCCCCTCGAACCAGCGGCTTCCGGAGGGGGCGTGTTCCAGCAGGGCGAGCCGCGGGTGTTCGCCTTCGCTCCAGAGGAGGCTGCCTGGGCCTCGCGAAGTCTCCCGGTTCCATCGCTGAAGGACCTTTCCGTCGGTGGGGTCCGTGCGGAGGAGCCCCTCCTCGCCCAGGACCCAGAGCCGGGCCGGAGGCCCCGGTTCCCAGGCGAGTGCCCGGACGGTCCCGTCGACGGTGGCGATGACCGAGCCTACCTCCAGGGGGGCCGGGGTCCGGGTCGAGACCCGAAAAACCAACGGTGGCCGGATTTCGAACCGGAAGGCGGTTGAGCCCTCTCTCCCTTTCCGTTCCACCTCGAGGGCCCCCACGGCTCCCTCCGGGGTGATGTCCGCCGACAGCCAGAGGAGGGAGGAAAACGAGGTCGGATCAAGTTGGGAAAAGGCCTGAGAAGCCTCGTCCGCGGCGACGCCCAGTTCGACGAGCGTCAGGGCTCCCGGAATCCGCTCCGCGAGAGCCGCGCCCAAGGGGCCGATGGCGGGTTCTTCCGGGTTCCAGCCGACGGCCGTCGGGCCCGGCTGGGCTCCCTTCGTGCGGCCGAGCAGTTCCCTCGCCAGGGCGGCGGCCACGGCCGGTGCGCCCCCCTCGGAACTCAGCACCGCGGGAGGCGCCTCGGGTCCAACTGCGGGCGGGGTGGACGGTGGGGGCCGGAGGCCGCTCGGGGCGCATCCGAGAAGGAGCCCGGAAAGAGCCGCCGCGACCCACGCGGAGACGCGCCTCACGGTGTCCTCCCCGGGTATTCCGAGAGGCGCCGCGCGACGTCCCGCTCGTCACCCGGCAGGAGCGTCCGGAGGTGGATCAGGACGCGGCCCTCGGAGGTCTGGGTCACCACCGGGGGGTCTCCGCCCGCGCGGAGGTGGCGTTCGAGGTCCTCCGGGTCCCCGGAGCGCGGGACCACGGCGAGGGCGGGAGACGGAAGGGCCGTCAAGGGGGCCGATCCGGCCCCGGTGCGTCCCTCCGCTTCGGCCACCTCCAGATGGAAGCGGTCAGGGCAGGACCTCGATACGCGGCGCAGGAGGGCCCTGGCCCGCCGCCGAAGGTCCCCCGCCTCCCGGTCGAGAAGGGCCAGGACCGGGATTTCCAGGCGCCGCCCCCGCCGGTAGCGGTCCACCGCCGCGGCGAGCAGGGAGTACGTCACCTTGTCCACCCGGAGGGCCCTCAGAAGAGGGTTGGCGCGGAAGGCCGAAACGTGTTGGGGGGCCACCAGCAGGATTCCCGCCTGGCAAGCACCGAGCAGCTTGTCTCCGCTGAAGCAAAGCGCATCGGGCCGGGCGGCGAGGGCCGACGTCACGGTGGGTTCGTCGGGCACCCTGGAAGCGGCCGTTGGATCCACCAGGCCCGATCCCAGGTCAAAGCCGACGGCCAGCCCCAGATCCCGGCCCAGTTCGGTGAGGGCCTCCAGGCTCACCTCTTCGGTGAAGCCGAGGATCCGGTAATTGGACGTATGGACCTTGAGAATCAGCGCACTCTGGGGGCCTGCTGCGCGGCGGTAGTCGGAGACGCGCGTTCGGTTGGTCGTGCCCACCTCCCTCAGGAGGGCCCCCGAGGCCTTCATGACCTCGGGCATGCGGAAGCCGCCCCCGATTTCCACGAGTTCGCCCCGGCTCACCAGGGTTTCGCGGCCCGAGGAAAAGGTGTTGAGCAGGAGAAGGGTCGCCGCCGCATTGTTGTTCACGACCACCACGCCGTATTCGGTCCCCAGGAGATCCTGAAAGGCCCTCTCCAGGGCCGCGTCGCGGTGGCCCCTGCGGCCCGCCCCCAGGTCCATTTCCAGGTCCACGTACCCCGCGAGAATGCCCTCGACCTCCCGAAGGAGGGGGCGGGAAAGGGGAGCCCTTCCGAGGTTGGTGTGAAGGACGACCCCCGTGGCGTTGACGACGCGGCGGAGAGGGGGGCGGAAGGCCTCGGCGAGCCGGAGACCGGCCTCCCGGATCACGTCCCCGGCGAGGGGGACTTCGCCGGATACCCTCCACCGCGCGACGCCGGCGTCGAGGGCCTGGCGAAGGGCCCGCTTGGTTTCCGCGGGACCGAACTCGCGGGCCAGGGCCAGGGCTCCCGGTTCGGCGAGGAGGCGGTCCATCCGGGGCGGACGCGCCCCGCTCATGGCGCGCCCCCCCCCTCCACGGCGGCGCAGAGCGCCTCCGAATCCCCCAGACTGGACAGAAGGGCGTCGGGCGCCAATGCCCGCAGAGCCTCGGGAGGGGTGTGGCCCGTGGCGACGGCCGCGCACCGGATCCCGGCGGCTCGCGCCGCGCGAATGTCCCTCCCGGAGTCCCCGACGATCCAGACGGAGTCCTCGGGGAATTCCTCCCCGTAATGGCGCTGACACCGATTCAGGGCCACAGGAACGAGGCCGTGACGCTCCGCGGCGTCTTCTCCGAAGGCGCCCAGGAGGCCCCCTCCTCCGTCTTGAAAATATGCCTCGAGGCCGGCGGCGCGCAGCTTCACGAGGGCCCCGTCGCGGACGTTCCCCGTGAGCAACGCCAGGCGGTGGCCGCGCTGGAGGCAGCGATCGAGTGCCGCGGGGAGGCCCTCGCAACGGCACTGTTCCGGGGGGGGGAAGGGCTGGGCCGCCAGCCGTGTCACGTAGGCTTCGAGCAGACGCTCCAGGACCGGAGGGTCGGGCTCGACGTTCAGGGAGGTGAGGGTCCTGCGTGCGATCTCGGTGTCGAGCAGTCCGTCGTAGGAGAAGGAGGGAGGGTCCACCGGGGCGGAGAATTCCCTCTCGAGCGCCGACAAGAAGGCCGTGCGGCCCAGGCCGAGGGGCCGCACCAGGGTGCCGTCCACGTCGAAGAGCAGAAGAGCCATGGAGCCTCCCGAAGACCAGTCTATCCGGCGGGCGCACGGCGGTAAATGGGTGGCCTGGCAGGGTGTCTCCGGCCGGATCCCCGGCCGAGGAGAGCGAGGGGCTACAGGGTCTCCTTACGGAACTCCTCCGCCGTCGTGAGCCCCTCCCGGATGGCCTTGAGGGCCCGCTGGCGAAGGGTGATCATCCCCGCCTTCTGGGCCTCCCGCTCGAGGGTCTTTTCGGCGGGTCCTTTGGCGAGGGCCTTTCGGAAGGCCGGCGTGGGCAGGAGCAGTTCGTACAGGGCCATCCGGCCCCGATAGCCGATGCCCGAGCAATCGGCGCATCCCTGTCCCTGGAGGCCGTGGCCCAGGTCCCTGGATTCCTCCTGGGTGAGGCCCATCATCCGGAGCGTGTTTTCGGAGTAGGTGACGGGTGCCGAGCACTGGGGGCAATTCTTTCGGAGGAGCCGCTGATTCAGAACGAGCAGGAGGTGCTGGGCCAGGTCTGCCGGTGACAGCCCCGCGGAAAGGACCTGGGCCAGGGAGCGGACGGCGCCCGCCGATTCGAGGGTCGCGACCACAAGCATCTGGCCCATGAGCTTCTGCACCTGGCCTATCATGGAAGCGGAGTCCAGGACATCGGCGAGGACGCAAACATCCGGCTGGATGCTGGCGAGGGCCTTCATGGTCGTCAGGGTGGCCTCGGCGTCCTGGGTGTCTCCCAGGGAAATCTGGGACACGTTGGGAACGGGGCAGACGCTCTGGGCTTCGATGCTGATGACCTTTCGCCCGCTTTCCGAGGCCAGGTCGTTCATCAGCGCGTAGAGAGTGGTGGTACAGCCGTGGAAGAGGGGCGCGCTCACGAGGACCAGCCCGCGCTTGGCGCTGAGGACCGCCCGGAGGGAAACCACATCGTCGGCGGGAATCCCGAGCTGCTCGTAGGTTTTCAGGAAGGTGTCGCGGTTGATGATCTTCAGGGAGATGTTCTCACCGGTGCGCGTGGGAAGGCTGTGGGCGATCACGTCGTAGCGGTGATCCCCCGACCGCATGACCACGCGCCCGGCCTGGGGCCGGTCCGTCACCGCCGTGTCCAGCCTCAGAAGCTTCTTCAGCTCCAGGGTCAGCGTTCCCTGGAGGTCCCGCCCCACGGGCTTGGCCTTGTAAAGCAGGCCGTCGATGCGGAGGTGGATGGAGACCTCCTCCTCGCGGGGTTCGACGTACAGGTCCGATGCGCCCCGCGCGATGGCCTTGCGGATCAGGTCCGTGGCCAGCCGCGGCCCCGGGGCGGACTCCTGGGCCGATCCGGAGGCGTCGCTCTCGCCGCCGCCCTGGAAAGGCAGGAGGAAAGACTCGATCTCCTCCCGGGAGGCCTGGACGGCGAGGACCTGCGAGGCCGTGGCGTTTTGGACGAATTCCACGGTCTCGCCGTCGGCGGGATTGACCATGGCGAGGGTGAGGAGATCCCTCCCGCTCAGGTGTTCCCGACTCACCGGGACCACCAGGCGTCGCAGGCATTCGGCGGCCCCGATGGAGGCCACCAGCATGGGGTCCGGCGGGGTATCGCGGAAGGAGATCTGCATCACCGACCGCTGGCTGGACAGGAAGGCGTCGAGGGTTCGCTGGGTCAGATGCCCCATCGCCACCAGGATCTCCCCGATCTTCCCGCCCTCCTGCTTCTGACGCTTGAGGGCCTGGAGGAGCTGGTCCGAGGTGATGACCCGGGCGCGGATCAAGGCCTCCCCAAGGGGCCCCCGCGCGCCGGCCAGCATCTCCCGGTCCGTCACGAGGGAGTCGGGCGCCTCGGCCCAGAAGCGCTCGTGGTACTCCTCGGGGGCGGCGCAGAAGCACTGGAGGCAAAAGGGGCAGACCTTGGTGGGCCGGTTGGGGTTGCAGGAGCACCACACGGCCGTCAGGGCATCGTAGTCCCCAAGGCAGTTCCAGCACCGGACCAGATGTTCCGCCACGCTGACCTCCCAGACCTTGGAGAAGTGTAGGTCAAGCGGCCGCCTTTCCGCAACCGTTCGAACCGGCTCCAGACAAGAACGCGAAGGCCTGTCCGGGGGCCTCCGTGAATCCCGGGCGGGGGTTGGGTGGAATGCGATAGGGACTCGTAGGCTGAGCGGACCTCGCAGGACGGGCCCGCCACGCGAGAATGGCCCCCAGGCCCGTTCAGCCCATTTGGAGGGCCCCGATCGCCCCCGACTGGTTTCCGTGGCTCAGGCGGGAAGGTCCCTTCCTGGCGCCCAATCCCGCAACCCAAAGGCCGGTTGACCGCCTCCGAGGGCCCCGATTATACTGAAAGGCCAGGATCGAGTCGGCGGGCCGCCCGCCAGGGGGGGTTCCGGACGGGCTGCCGCCGCGTTTCGGCACGGGACCCAGAGACCGAGGAGGTGTCGCAGTGGCCACGTTCAAGAACGTCACACCGCCGGCGCAGGGCAGCCCCATCACCATGGAGGCCGGAGAACTGAAGGTTCCCGACAACCCCATCCTTCCCTTCATTGAGGGTGACGGGACCGGTCCCGACATCTGGCGCGCCTCGCAGCGCGTCCTGGACGCCGCGGTGGAGATCGCTTACGGAGGGAAGAAGAAGATCGCCTGGATGGAGGTCTACGCCGGGGAAAAGGCCTTCATGAAGTTCAACGAGTGGCTGCCCGACGACACGGTGGAAGCTTTCAAGCAGTTTCTGGTGGGCATCAAGGGGCCCCTCACCACGCCCATCGGCGGCGGCATCCGGTCCCTGAACGTGGCTCTCCGGCAGCTCCTTGACTTGTACGTCTGCCTCCGCCCCGTGAAGTACTTCAAGGGCGTCCCCAGCCCCGTGAAGCACCCCGAGAAGGTGGACATGGTGATCTTCCGGGAAAACACCGAGGACATCTACGCCGGGATCGAGTGGAAGGCCTACAGTCCCGAGGTCAAGAAGGTCATCGAATTCCTCATGAAGGAAATGGGAGTCAAGAAGATCCGATTCCCCCAGACCTCCGGCGTCGGCATCAAGCCCGTCTCGGAGGAAGGTTCCAAGCGGCTGTGCCGGGCCGCCATCCAATACGCCTTGAGGCACGGCCGCAAGAGCGTGAACCTCACCCACAAGGGCAACATCCAGAAGTTCACCGAGGGCGCCTTCAAGGACTGGGGCTATGAAGTGGCCACCAAGGAATTCCGGGACCAGACCGTGACCCAACGCGAATCCTGGATCCTCGGCAACAAGGAGCACAACCCGAACCTGAGCGACGAAGAAAACGCCCGGATGATCGAACCGGGCCTCGACATGTTCGCGCCCGACAAGAAGGCCGAGATCATCCAGGAGGTCGCGGACACCCTCAAGCTCTGGCCCACGCACGGCGACGGGAAATGGAAAAAGAAGCTCATGATCAAGGACACCATCGCCGACATCACCCTCCAGCAGGTTCTGACGCGGGCCGACGAGTTCGACGTCATCGCCACCCTGAATCTGAACGGGGATTACCTCTCGGACGCCCTCGCGGCCCAGGTGGGCGGCATCGGCATCGCGCCCGGGGGAAACATCAACTATGTGACCGGCCACGCGGTCTTCGAGGCCACCCACGGCACGGCGCCCAAGTACGCCAACCTGGACAAGGTGAACCCCGGCTCCGTCATCCTGTCCGGTGAAATGATGTTCCGCTTCATGGGCTGGAACGAAGCCGCCGATCTCCTGATCCGGGGGATCGAGGGAGCCATCGCCGCCCACACGGTCACGTACGACTTCGCACGCCTGATGAAGGCCGAGGGTCTCCAAGACGTGAAGGAACTCAAGTGTTCCGAGTTCGGCGACGCCATCATCGCCCACATGAAGAAGCAGTGATCCACCTGCGTTCATGGGGCGCGGGGATGTTTCTCCTCCTCGCGCCCCTTTCGCTCTCCGCGTTCGGGCCCGCGGCCCACCGCCGGGCCGCCGAGGCGGCGCTCCGACTCAGCCCGGCCGCCCTGCGCTCGGTTCTCCAGTCCCACCGGCAAGAACTCGACCAGGGCCTCTCGGAGGCCCTGTCGGAGCTGGCGGGCGCCTCCGAAGGGGCGCTCGTGGCGGCCCTGGAGCGCGAGGCCTCCATGCCGCGGCGCCTCGCGCAGGAGAAGGCCCCCTTCTCCCGTGTGGCGCGCCATTTCGGACGGGCCGCCGGCATCGTTCTCCTCCTGAACGATCCGGCCTCTTCGGGTGGGGACTCCCGGCTCGGGGCCGTTCGGGCGGACTACGACCGCTACGTGGACCGGAAACTGCCGCTCCTCGTGCTGTGCTTCGACGGCTGGGAGACACCCCCCATGGATGGCGATCTGCAGGCCTACTTCCGGGGGAGGCGGGCCTCGTTGGGCCGGTATCGCGAAGCGCTGCTGGCCTGTTACTATCCCGGTGGGAGGAGAGTCTCCTCCGACACTTTCGACGACCGGTCGAACGCCTTCGGGGTGGCCCAGGTGGCTCTTTCCCACGCCGCGTCGGACGCGGCCAAGGCGTGGAGGAGGATGTGGGCCGCCATGGACGGGGACCTCGCCGCCACGCCCTTCGCGGGACCGGCCGGCGAAACCGCGGCGGCGGGCGCCCCCTGATTCGGAGAGTGTTATGACGACGATCCCCATTCGACGAGCCCTCGTCTCCGTTTCCCGCAAGGACGGTCTCCAGGAGTTCTGCTCCTTCCTGGCCCGATCCGGCGTCGAAATCCTCTCCACGGGAGGAACGGCCAAGGCACTCCGCGAGGCGGGGGTCCCGGTCGTGGACGTGGCCGCTTACACCGGCTCTCCCGAGGTCATGGAGGGACGGGTCAAGACCCTCCACCCAAGGGTCCACGGCGGCATCCTGGCCCGGCGCACGCCGGAACACCTGGCCGAACTGGACCGCCTGGGGGGGAAGCCCATCGACCTCGTGGTGGTGAACCTCTACCCCTTCGAGCGGGTCGTGGCCAGCCCCGGCGCCTCCATCCCGGAGGCGGTGGAGAACATCGACATCGGCGGTCCCTCCATGGTTCGTTCGGCGGCGAAGAATTTCGAGAGCGTGGCCGTGGTGGTGGACCCCTCCGATTACCCCTCCCTGATGCGGGAAATGGAGGCCCAGGGGGGGCTGACCCTGGCCACCCGCCTTCGCCTTTCCTCCAAGGCTTTCGAGCGAACGGCGCGTTATGACGGCGCCATTTCACGGTATCTCTCGTCGGTCCGGGCGGAGGGCAAGGACCTCACGCGGAACGGGGGGACCTTTCCCGACTTCCTGCCCCTGTTCTTCCGGAAAGTGCAGGACCTTCGCTACGGGGAAAACCCCCAGCAGGAGGCGGCCTTTTTCGCCGAGGGCGACCGCTTCCTTCCGGCCCTGAGGCAGCACCAGGGGAAGGAGCTTTCCTTCAACAACCTCCTCGACCTCAACGGCGCCTGGACCCTCGCCTGCGAGCTGCCCGCCCCCGCCTGCGCCATCATCAAGCACACGAACCCGTGCGGGGTCGGGCTGGGCGCGAGCGCCTCCGCCGCCTTCGAGCGGGCCAAGGCCACGGATCCCCTCTCGGCCTTCGGCGGCATCGTGGCCTTCAACGTCCCGTGCGACGCCCTCGCGGCCCAGTCTCTCTCGGACCTCTTCCTCGAGATCGTGGCGGCGCCGTCGTACGACGCCAAGGCGCTGGAGATCCTGTCGAGAAAGAAGAACCTCCGCGTCCTCGAAATGAAGGACCAGGACCCCTTCCCAGGGTGGGACTTCAAACGCGTGGCCGGCGGCCTTCTTGTCCAGACCCAGGACCTTCCTGGGGCGGCCGAGGAGCGGCGGGTCTGCACCAAGCGGTCCCCCACGGAAGAGGAGGCCCGGGGCCTCGAGCTCATGTGGAAGGTCTGCAAGCACGTCAAGAGCAACGCCATCGTCATCGGGGACGCCGAGGGTACGGTGGGCGTTGGCGCGGGTCAAATGAGCCGCGTGGACTCGGTGAAGATCGCGCGCGACAAGGCCTACCGGGACCCCAAGGGGTGCGTCGCGGCCTCGGATGCCTTTTTCCCCTTCCCGGACGGAGTGGAGGAGCTCGCGGCGGCCGGAGTGACGGCCGTGATCCAGCCGGGAGGGAGCATCCGGGACAACGAAGTGGTCGAGGCGGCCAACCGCCTGGGCCTCGCCATGGTCTTCACGGGCACGAGGCACTTCCGCCATGGCTAGGCGGCCGCTGGTTCCCGCCCTGGTCCTCCTCCTGGCCCTGGCCTCGCAGGCGGCGGCGCCTCCGTCTGCCCCCTCCGCGGACCGTGCGAAGATCGAGGCCCTTCTGACCACCATGAACACGGTCCAGAAGGGTCTGCAGACCCTGCGCGTTTCCTTCGTCCAGACCAACCACTTCCAGATGCTCGCCAAGCCGCAGGTGCTCAAGGGGACGCTCATCCTCAGGAAGCCGGATACGGCCCTGTACGCCTACACGTACCCCAGCCGCCTCTCGTACCTCGTGAAGGACGGCGACCTCCTGATGGTGGACGAGGCCTCCAAGAAGGTGGTGGTCCAGGACATCCGCCGCCACCAGAACAAGATCATGAGGTACCTGGCGGTGGGTCAGCCCATCGACGAACTCACCCGCCACTTCCAGGTGGGCACGCTCGGAGAGGTCAACGGTTCCATGCACCTCGAGCTGGTCCCTCTGAAGGCCCGCGCCAAGCGGAAGATCTCCGCGCTTCATTTCTGGGTGGACACGAAGACGGCACTCCTCACGGCCCTGGAAATCATCGAGCCCGAAGGCGACCGGATCCGGTTCGAATTCTCGGGCTGGGTCACCAACCCCGTCCTCACGGACGCGGATTTCAAGGTGGAGATCCCCAAAGGGGCAAAGGTTCAGCGCCAGCTCCTGGACGTGGACCAGCCCTTCGGGAACTAGCCGCGCGGACCTCCGGCGGGACCTTCGGGTCCGGCGCCGGCTGGCCCCCTCTCCGCCGGGCGTCCCGAACCTCCGGCCGGCGGGGGGATGGGGGAGGAGGTGAGGCGGCCATGATGGATGGCATCCTTCGCCTGATTCGGATCATCCTCCGCTCGCTTTTCATGCTCTTTGAAGGGGTACCCGCCCTGGACGCCGTGCGGGCCTGGTTCGGGGCCGACCGGGGGAGCGTGGGAAGCGGTCTCGTCGTCCTTGTGGTCGTTCTTGGCGCCGCGGTCCTGGGGCTCGTCCTCTTTCTCTTCTTTTTGCGCTGGCTGGGCAGGAAGGGGCTCGTGGCGGGGGAGACCACTCTTTCCCCCCGAAAGAGGCCTCCGTGACCGCGGGGCGAAAATGGCGCCTGACCGCGGACGTGGGGTCCGTGGTTCTGGTCGCCACGCTCTTGGCCTGCGGAGGGGGAAGGCGCGCCAGGGGACCGGAGGCGGTTCCCCGGCGGGAACGGGTTCAGGAAGGCGTGGCTTCATGGTACGGAAAGGACTTCCACGGCCGGCCCACGGCCTCGGGCGAGACCTACGACATGAACGGGCTTTCGGCGGCCCACCGGACCCTCCCCTTGGGGACGAGGGCGCGGGTGAAAAACCTGGAGAACGGGCGGGAAGTGGAATTGAAAATCAATGACCGCGGACCTTTCGTGCGGGGCCGGATCCTGGACTGTTCCTACGGGGCCGCCAAGGCCCTCGGCTTCGCGGGACAAGGGCTCGCTCGCGTCCGGATCGAGGTCCTCGAGCGGGGACGGGGCCGGCCCCGCGGCGTCCCGCCCTCGGGGGAGATCCTGCCGGGCGCCGGTGGACCGCCCGGATCCGTGCTGGACGGCTCCTTCACGGTTCAGGTGGGGGCCTTCCTGAATCCGGACAACGCGGTCCGGCTCCGGGACCGGCTCGCGGAGAGCCATCCGGATGCCTACGTGATCCGTTTCCACGACTTCTATCGCGTGAGAGTGGGACACGTCCGCACGGAGGACGAAGCGGAGACACTCCTCGAACGGCTGGCCCGGACGGGCCTCGAGGGGTTCGTCACCCGCAACGAATGAGGGCCCCCTCGGCGGCCCGGGGGTTGGCCCCCGCCACCCCGTTCACTCCCCCGGCAGGAACGTGAGCCAGAGTGTCCGGTGCCGCGGACCGTCGAATTCGAAGAGGAACAATCCCTGCCACCGGCCCAGGAGAAGATTGCCCTGCCGCACGGGAATGAGCACCTGGCTTCCCGCCACGAGGGCCTTGATGTGGGCGTCGGCGTTTCCCTCCGCGTGGCCGTACGGGGCGTCCGGCGGCACGCGCTCCTCGAGCCACTTGAGGAGATCGCCCGCCACCGTCGGGTCGGACCTCTCGTTCACTCCCACCCCGCAGGTGGTATGCGGGCAGTACACCAGAACGGCCCCCGTGCCCCCCCATTGCCTGCAAGCCTGCTGGACGTTCCGGGTCACGTCCGCGGCCTCGCAGCGCTTCTGCGAGACGACCTGGATCTCCATCGTCTTCCTTCCTCCACCGAGAAGCATAGTGCCGGCGTGGCCGCCGGGCAAGGCGGGCCTCGTTGTGCGGGGCTCGGGCTGGATGGTAGCCTGAGGATGAAGGAGGTGCGCCCTTGGTGGAGTCCCCCGCCGACGTCGCATGGTGCGCCGCCGATCCGCACTTCGCTGCCGACGACCCGGCCATTCCCTTGTTCCTCCGATGGGTGGAGGCCTATATCGAGTCGGGGGCCGAGAACCTCGTCCTGCTGGGGGACCTCTTCCAGGTCTGGGTGGGGGACGGGCGAAGCCTTTCCGACAGCCAAAGGGCGGTCCTCGACGCGGCCTCCCGCGCCGCGAGGGAGGGCCGCGGGGTCGTGTACCTGGCGGGCAACCGGGACTACTTCGTGGAGGACGAGGCCTCCCGGAGGGGGATTCTGGCGTTGGAGCGCTGGGACGTGTCGGCCGGTTCCGTCCGGCTTCGGTTCGAACACGGCGACCTCATCAACACTTCCGACCGCCCCTACCTCGGGTGGAGGGAGTTTTCCCGGTCGGGCGCCGTGCGGGCCCTCGTGCGCGCCCTGCCGGCCCGCTGGAGCGGGGCCCTCGCTCGGGTCCTGGAAAGGAAGTTCTCGGGCACCAACCTCCCCTACAAGGCCTACCGGCCGGGCAGAGAACTGCGGATCTGGGCGAAAGGTCTTGCCGGAGAGGGGATCGACGGCGCGATCCTCGGCCACTTCCACCG
Organism: Acidobacteriota bacterium; assembly: GCA_040752915.1. NCBI lineage: Bacteria > Pseudomonadati > Acidobacteriota > Acidobacteriota bacterium. The sequence continues at coordinate 8,823 of JBFMHB010000037.1, read as the reverse complement.
CGATGCCGAGGAGGAGGTGGCGGGGGTGCGCGTGCGCTTTGTCCCGCAATTCAGGGAGGAGGGCTGGCACCTTCGCGTGGACGGAAGGGGCGCCCTCCGGTTACTCCCCTTCGGCTGAGGTCTCGCCACGCGCCCCGAGGTGGCGGAGGATCCCCTCGGCGTTGGGAACGCTCGCCCGGATCCACCGGTCTCTCAGGGCGGAGGCCGTCTCCTCCGGGAGGGGGACCCGAAGGGCTTGCTGGCCCGACAGGGACCACAAGAAAATCCCCGCGGCCACGGATACGTTGAGGCTTCGAACGAATCCCCTCAACGGCAGGGTGAGTCTTACGTCCGCGTTGGATTCCCAAAAGGGCGCGGCTCCCTCGCGCTCGTTGCCCAGGACGAGGGCCACGGGACCGGGAGGATCGAAGGTTTCGGGAGGAACGCCGCCTCCTTCCGGGCTCGTGAGCGCCAGAGTGAAGCCGCGCGCGCGCAGGTCATTCAGGAGGAGCCCAGGATCGGGCCACCGCCGGAGAGTGAGCCACCGCTCGGCCCCGAGGGCCACCTGGGGGTTCGTCGAGTCGGGCCATGACTCGGAGAGGTGGACCTCCTGGAGCCCGAAGGCCTCGGCGGTCCTCAAGATGGCCGAGAGATTGTGGGGATCGTAGAGGCGGTCGAGGACCAGCGCGATCCCCAATGTCCGGCTTCCCAAGACCTGCTCGATGCGCTCCAGGCGGGCCTCGGTGGCGAAGGGCGCCAGCCGTTCCCACGCCCCGGAGGCGCCAGCGCGCGGTCTGGAGACTCGACCTCTGGCCATCTCAGAGGTCGGGTTCGGTCTCCACCGTGAGGTAGAAGACCTGGGCCGTGGAAAGCTGGCTGTTCACGTAATCGAAGGCCACGAAGAAGGACTCGGTCTCCGAGGGCTTGGTCGATCCGAGCTTGCTTCCCGTGGTCCCGCATCCCACGAGGTTCCCGCTGGCGTCGAAGAGGGCCAGGGCGATGTGGACCCGGAGCCTCTGGGACCCGTAGTTCTTGACGTTGATGGTGGCCATGTTGCGTCCCTTGACGTTGAGTTTTCGCGGGCCCACGTAAGAGGGGAACTGGAAGATCACGTCCTGGACCTCCAGGTCGCCCGCCTTGGCGTCCAGACGGATCCACCTCTCCTGGGCGAAGTCGTACCGCTTGCAGGCGAACTCGGAACGGAAGGGCAGGGCGAGGAGGAGGAAGGCCAGCGCGATCCAGGTCTCACGTCGTCTCATGGGGGACTCCTTCGTCAAAGGTCTCTTCCCATCGCGAGAGGAGCCGATCCCAGTGGGACCGCTCCGGGGTGAGGGCCAGGGAAACGAGAATCTGCCAGACGCACAGGAGGACGGGCTTCCAGGGGGGATGGGCCCCGAGCGCGGCGGCGGTCACCGCCGCCAGCCCGAGACTCTCGGCGGAGCCGAGCAGGAAGAGGAGGGTGAGGAAAATGTGGTGGACCATGGAGCCGAGGTCGGAGAGGCCCCGCGAACGGAGGGTTCGGGGCCGGAAAGCCATCCATCTTCCCAGCAGGACGGCCCCCGCCGCGAAGGCGCCGTAGGCGAGCGCCGCGTCCGCCAGCCAGGGGACCCGCGCCGGCGAGCGGGAGGAGAGGGCCGCGGCGGCCGCGCCGTAGAGGACGGCGGAGGCCACGGCGATCCAGAAGGCCCAGCGGTAGGCCCGCATCCTGCGGAAGAGATCGAGAAGCTCAGTTTCCTTCATGGGGCGCACGGCGGAGCTCCTCCTTCTCGAAATCGTACAGGGAGCGGTCCATGAGGAATCGAGCCTCCACCCGGCCGAGCGCGGAAAGGACGGAACGCCGGACCTGGGGGTACCGCTCGGCGACGTCCCGCACGAGGGCCTTCATGCGGGCTCGCTCCTGGTCTTGCGTTCCGCACAGCCAGCACCCGCAGTCAATGAGCGGGAACCCGGATTCGGCCGCGTAGTCGGCCAGCATGGATTCGGTGACGTAGAGGAGCGGGCGAATCACCGTGATCCGGCCGTTTTCCGCCAGGAGCTTCGGCGGCATGGACCGGATGGACCCCTCGAAAAAGAGGTTCATGAGCAGGGTCTCGGCGGCATCGTCCAGGTGGTGCCCGAGGGCCAGCTTGTTGCACCCGAGCGCCGCGGCGGCTCCGTAGAGGGCCCCCCGCCTCAGGCGCGCGCACAGGGAGCAGTAGGGAGAGCCCGGACGACGCTTCTCCTCGACGATTCGGGTGATGTCGGTGCGCTCCAGGTGGAACGGGATCGCCTCCCTCCTCAGGTAGTCCTCGAGGAGTCCGGACTGGAAGAACTCGCTGCCGTTGTGGACCGTGACCGCCGTGATTTCGAACCGGATGGGCGAGCGCCTCTTTAGAAGATGGAGGAGTCGGAGGAGGCCGAAGGAGTCCTTCCCGCCCGAGAGGGCCACCGCCAGGTGATCCCCCTCCCGGATCAGACCGAAGTCCGCCACCGCCTTTCCCACCCGGTGGAGGAGGATGCGTTCGAGTTTGACTCCGGTGGCCGGGATCCCTGCCATGGGCCCACTGTACCACGGCCCCATGTCCTGCAGGGTGCCTAGGAAGGGGGGACCCGGGAAGGGTCACCGGAGCGCCCCCTCCGGGGCCGGAACCCGGAGGGGTCGAGCCCCAACTCGGAGAGACGCTCGTAGAGCCGTGACCGGCTCAGATGCAGAAGGCGCGCCGCGGCCGCCACGTTCCCGCGGGCCTTCTCCAGGGCCTCGGAGATGGCCCGGGACTCGGCGTCCTGGCGCACCCCCTCCAGGGACCCGGGAGGCGAGCCGGTCCTCCCCTGCCGGACCTCGGGAGGCAGGTGGCCGGGTTCGGGGAGGCCCGGGCCCGAGAGAAGGGCGGCCCTCTCCACGGCCCACCGGAGCTCCCGCACGTTTCCCGGCCAGGAGTACTCCTTCAGGGCCTTCAGAAAGGACCCGGGGAGCGGGGATGCCGGCCAGCCCTGGCGCAGGCGCGCCTCGTCGAGGAAATGCTGGGCGAGGAGGGGCAAGTCCTCCGGCCGCTCCCTCAAAGGGGGCACGCGGAGCAGGAGCCCGGCGATCCGGTAGAGGAGGTCCTCCCGAAAGGCCCCGTCCCTGGAACGGTTTCGGAGGTCCCGGTGGGTGGCGGCCAGAACCCGGACACGGACGGCCACCGGCCGGTCGGCCCCCACCGGCTCCACGGATCCGTCCTCGAGGGACCTCAGAAGCTTGGCCTGGAGGGGGAGAGGCAGATCTCCCACCTCGTCCAGGAAGAGGATGCCCCCGTCGGCGGCCTGGAATTTCCCCTTCCGCGGGGCCTCGGCTCCTGTGAAGGCGCCCTTGACGTGGCCGAAGAGCTCGGACTCGGCGAGGCTCTCGGGGAGAGCGGCGCAGTTGAGGGCGACGAAGGGGCCCATGGCCTGAGGGCTCCGGGCGTGGATCCACCGGGCGAGGACTTCCTTGCCCGATCCCGTCTCGCCCTGAATCAGCAGGGGGGCGGGAGAGGCGGCCAGTTTTCGGGCTTCCTGAAGGACGGCCTCCATGGCGGGGGAGGCCGTCAAGAAGGCGCCCGCCTCCGACTCGGAGGCCATCCGCCGAAGCGCCGACTGGTGGGAGGCGTTCCGCACCGTGATGAGGAGGCGGTCCCGGTCGAGGGGCTTCTGGAGGAAGTCGAAGGCGCCGGATCGGACGGCGGCCACCGCGGCGGGAATGGTGCCGTGGCCGGAGATCATCACGACGGACGTGGGCAGGGCCTGGTTACGGACGGCCTCCAGAACGGCCGTGCCCTCGCGATCGGGGAGACGGAGGTCCACCAGGGCCACGTCTGGAGGGGGCTCCCTTTGAAGAACGGAGAGGGCGGCCGAGGCGCTCGATGCCTCCCGGACGGCGTACCCCTGCCGCTCGAGGATTTCCCGCAAGGCGTCTCGGATTTCGGCTTCGTCGTCGACGATGAGAACGGTCGCCATGACGTCAGGGTACTCCATGGCCGCCAGCCGGGGAAGCGAGGCGGCGCGCCGTCTTGACTTCCGGGGCGTCGAAGGGTATATTCCCCTCTTTTGGAAGTGGGGGGGTGCCCCAGTTTGTGATCCAGGAGGTTCTGAACGATGGCCGACGCTAACCTGAAGGTTTCTGAAAACGTTCCCGGCAAGTGGTTCGTGGATGAGAACTGCATCGCGTGCGACTCCTGCATTTCCATCGCCCCCGATCACTTCCAGATGAACGAGGATTCGACCCACGCCTTCGTCTCCAAGCAGCCCGAGACGGCCGAGGAGGAGCAGCTCTGCGAGGACGCCAAGGCCTCCTGCCCCTCCGAGTCCATCGGAAACGACGGCGAGTAAGCCCAGGGAACCAGGATTCTCATCGGGCGGCCCGGGTGAACCCCGGGCCGCCCTTTTTCGTACGCCGGCATGGCTGTGCTAAGGTGACACCCGGCCCACAAGGAAAGAGGACCCTCGAACGGAGGCCACCATGAGAAGACTCAACGGTTGGGTGATGGGCGCGGTGCTCGCGTGCCTGGCGAGCGCTGCAGAGGGGGCTTACCCGGAACAGAAGCTGCGGTTCGGATTGCGGGTGGGGCCGGACCAGTGGGCGTCCGCCGC
>JBFMHB010000037.1:0-4157 GCA_040752915.1 Acidobacteriota bacterium | reverse complement strand
GAAGACTCAACGGTTGGGTGATGGGCGCGGTGCTCGCGTGCCTGGCGAGCGCTGCAGAGGGGGCTTACCCGGAACAGAAGCTGCGGTTCGGATTGCGGGTGGGGCCGGACCAGTGGGCGTCCGCCGCCGAGGCCCTGCGCGCGGCGCCGGCCGATCCCGCCAATCCGGTCGGCCTCACGGTGCAGATTCCCGCCGAGTGGGCCCAGGCTCCGGATTGGGCGGCCCTGGACGGGGTGCTGGGAGCGGCGAGGGCCGCCAAAGCGAGGCTCTGCGTCACCACCGCCATTCCCGCGGAGCCGGGATCGGCCGAGACCCTCAAGTACCTGGCTACCCTCTCCGCCCACGCCGGGGAGGAGGCGGACGCACTGGGTCTCTCCTTCGCGCCCTCGGAGTTCTCAGAGGCGTTGTTGTCTGCGCCCGACCAGCTGGCCCTGGACCTCAAGCGCATGACGACCTCCCTCAGGGGTGGGAGCAGCGCGAAGATCCTGCTCGGGGAGGTGTCCCCGGCCGACCTGCCGCTCCTGGAACCCCTGTACGCGAGGGACTTCCGCGCTTACGTGGAAGGCTATTCGTCGGCGACCACGGGGAGCGCGGGCGAACCGTCCGAGGCCGTCGTCTCTTTCCTCCAGGGGTACCATCTGGGGGCGCCCTTGCTTCTGCACCTTCCCCGCACGACGAATCCAATCGCCGCACAAGTCCTCGTTCTCGCTTCGGCGAGCCGCGACGTGACTTACACGGATGTGGAGGCCGCCGATCCCGCCACCGCGTGGAAGAGTCTTTTGGACCTGCGCGGGCGCCTCTCGCCCGGGACGGCGCCCGGATTCGGCGCCATGGCTACGGAGATCTCCGGGAGCGAGGGGCCGCGTCCCGACGTGGGGCTGATCCACCTCCTGGACGCGGACCGGATGGCGCAGTCGATGGTGCTCGTGCCCCGCGTGGCGGGTTCTCGGGCCGGGCTTCTCCGGGTCCGGCTGCCGACGGCGGATATCACGGACCCGGTTCTCCACCTCCTGCCCGGGTGCGAGCGGAGGGACGTGGGCTACACGGCGGACCAGAAGAAGCAGGAGAGCGTCCTCGAGGTGCCCTGGGAGGGCCGCCCCCTGCTGCTTTCCTTCAACCGCCTGCGGACGGGAACGGTGGGCCAGGAGGAGCTGACCGTCACCAGCGTGTACCGCCTTCCCGTGGAGGTGATCCTGGCCCGGCACCAGGCAGTGAGCCAGCCGCAGGAGATCTTCCTGGACAGCTACGTGCGCGACGCGCAGGTGGACTACCATTTCCGCCTCCCCGGGGGGACCGGAAGCCTGGACGTCACCTTCCTCAACACCTTCTTCTTCGAGAAGGGGGCCGGCGCCCGGTGGGTGCAGAACCAGCTCCTCGTGAACGGGGTGGCCTGGAAGGGCAAGACCCTTCCCGAACTGCCCATCATCGAGCCCGAAAAGGTCAACACCCTTCCCCTGGAGTTGAGCCTGGGGCGGGATTACACCTACCGCTACCTGGGGGACGAGGTGGTGGAGGGGGTGAACTGCTTCGAGGTGGAATTCGTTCCCGCGCAGGACGCGCGGGGCAGCCTGTACACCGGCAAGGTCTGGATCAGCCACGAGACCTACCAGAAGATTCGCATGTCGGTCCGCCAGGTCGGACTCAAGGAGCCCCTGGTCAGCAGCGAGGAGACCGATTATTACGCCCCCTTTGAGGCCCCCGACGGGCGGTCCTTCTGGCTCCTGTCCCGGGTCCGCGGACAGCAGATTTTTTCCGTCGTGGGCCAGAACGTGGTGGGGGAGAGGGAGATCCGCTTCGGGCCACCGCGCCTGAACCCGCCGGACTTCCGCGAGGCGGTGGCAGAGGCCGAGGCCAGCGACCGGCGCATCCTACAGGAGACCGACCAGGGCCTCAAGTACCTCGAGAAGCAGCCCGATGGAACCCGGAAGATCCAGATGGACCCGAAAACGGGACGCCTGTTCGCGGCGGGCGGCTTCTATTACGACAAGAGCCTGGACTTCCCGCTCCCCCTCGTGGGGGTCAACTACTTCGACTACGACTACAAGAAGACGAAAGCCCAGGTGAACCTGTTGGTCACGGGGGCGGTCAACAGCCTGGCGGCCTCGAAGGTGAACCTCCTGCCCAAGGTGGACGGGAGCTTGAACGCCGTCCTGTTCGCGGTTCCCTTCCAGGACCGCTTCTACCGCGGGGGGGTGGAGGACGAGTCCCAGAAGGTGAAAATCCTGCGGGAGTTCGTGTCCGTGGGCGCGGGCTGGCGCTTTCAGGAATTCTCCAAGCTCTCCCTGGACCTTCGCGGCCGATACCTCGGCTTCTCCCGCACCTCCGACACGGCCCCCGGGTTCGTCCTTCCCCAAGACCATTTCGACTGGGAGGCGGATGTCTCCTACGACTTTTCCTGGAAAGGCTGGTCGCTCGGATCGAGCTACGAAATGCACAGGAGGAGCCGGTGGGAGCCGTGGGGGCTTCCCGGAAGACCGAAGGACGTTTCGTCCTTCAAGGATTACGTCCAGTGGAGCGCCGCCTTCAGCAAGGCCTTCTACCTTCCCAAGTTCCAGAAGGTCGCGGCTTCCGTCTCCTGGCTCGACGGGAAAGACCTGGACCGCTTCAGCCGCTACGAGTTCACTTACCTCGGCCGTCGCTCCCTGGCCGGCTTCGCCGGCAGCGGGATCCGCTTCGACCGGGGCTCCATCGCCGCCCTCGCCTACCAGTTCAACCTGGCGCAGGTCGTGCGCTTCGGGGTTTCCCTCGAGCACGCGCGCATCCAGCCCGTCAAGAGGCTGGGAGGGTGGCAGGACCACACCGGCGTGAGCCTCTCGGGCTCCGTGGCGGGTCCCTGGCAGACGCTGTGGACGCTGGACGCGGGCTACGCCCTCCGGAGCGATGTGGGTCCGGTGGAGAGAGATTTTACGGTGGCCCTCGCGATCCTGAAGTTGTGGTGAGGAGGGGGAAGTGGCGGGCCGACTGCCGCTGATCGTCTTGACGTCCCCTCTCCCGGGGGACGCCCATGCCCTCGCCGAGGGAAGGGCGCGGGTCCGAACGCTCCGCCCGCGGGGTCCCCTCTCGGAGGACGCACTCCTGCGGGCCTTGAAGCGCGCGGACGGGGCCGTCACGCTCCTGAGCCACCCCGTCACGGCGCGCGTGCTGGAGTCCTGCTCCAATCTGAAGGTGGTCTCCAACTACGCGGTGGGGACGGACAACGTCGACCTGGAGGCGGCGCGGAGGCTCGGCATTCGGGTGACCAACACGCCCGACATCCTTACCGAGGCCACCGCCGACCTCGCCTGGACGCTTCTGCTGGGCGCCGCGCGAAGGGCCCCCGAAGGCGATCGGATGATGCGCGCGGGACGATTCCGTGGGTGGGCCCCCGACCTTCTCCTCGGCATGGACCTGAGGGGAAAGCTCCTCGGGATCGTCGGCATGGGCCGAATCGGCAAGGCCGTCGCCCGGCGCGCGCCCGCTTTTGGCCTGAAGGTGGCCTACACCCAGCGCCGCCGGCTCCTCGCCTCGGAAGAAGCCGCCCTTGGCGCGGCGTACATGGACCTCGACGAGCTCTTGAGCGCCGCCGACATCGTAAGCCTGCACTGTCCGCTCACTCCTCAGACCCGGCACCTTCTCGACGACCGGCGCCTGCGCACCATGAAGCCCGGGGCCGTTCTCGTGAACACGTCTCGGGGGGCCGTGGTGGACGAGGCCGCCCTCGTCCGGCGCCTTCGCGAGGGGGGGCTTGGGGGTGCGGGACTGGACGTCTACGAGGGGGAGCCGGAGCTGGCTCCCGGCCTGAGGGAGTTGTCGAACGTGTTCCTCCTCCCGCACCTCGGATCGGCCGGGGCCGAGACCCGCGCCGAGATGGCGCGGATGGCGGTGGCCGACTGCCTCGCGGTGATCGAAGGCCGGGAACCGGCCCACCCCGTCGGTTGAACGGGAAACCGGAAAGAGGGGGAGTCGCCATGGGAGCGGAGGTTCAACTCCGGCGTGGGGCCCGGCTCCTGGTCCGGCTGCCGAACTGGGTAGGGGACGTGCTGTTCTGCACGCCCTCCCTGGCGGCCCTCCGCCGCGCGCGTCCCGACCTCCGCGTCACCGCCCTCGTGAGGCCTTCCGTCCTCCCAGCCGTGGAGGGCCTTCCCCTGGTGGACGAGGTCCTCACGCTCGCGGGGACC
>JBFMHB010000036.1 GCA_040752915.1 Acidobacteriota bacterium | reverse complement strand
TTGGGGATCGACCGGATGGCCATGCTGAAGTACGGGATCGACCACATCCGCCACTTCTACGAGAACGACGCGCGCTTCCTGGAGCAATTCTGAGGCCCCCATGCGATTCCCCCTGAGCTGGATCGGCGAATATGTGGACCTCCCCGGCGACCCGGCCGTGGCCGCCGAGGCCTTCACGCTCTCCGGGAGCGAGGTGGAGGGGATGGATTCGGCGGAAGGCGAGACGGTGTGCGAGTTCGGGATCACGGTCAACCGGCCCGACTGCATGAACGCCTTCGGCTTGGCCCGCGAGGCGTCGGTCCTCTTCGGGCGGCCCCTGAATCCTCCGCCGGCGGACTGCCCTGAGGAAGGTCCACCCATCCAGGATTTGACCTCGGTCACGGTGGAGGCCCCGGACCTGTGCCCCCGCTACGCGGCGCGCGTGATCGTGGGCGCCCGGGTGGGGCAGAGCCCGCCGTGGATGCAGAAGCGGCTCCTCCAGTGCGGCTTGAGGCCCATCAACGCCGTGGTGGACGCCACGAACTACGTGCTCCTGGAGCTCGGCCACCCGCTCCACGCCTTCGACCTGGACCGCCTGGAGGGGCGGCGCATCGTGGTTCGCCGGGCCGTCGAAGGGGAAAAGATCACGACGCTGGACGGCGTGGAAAGAACCCTCGGCGTTGACCACCTCGTGATCGCCGACGCCAGGAGGCCCGTGGCCCTCGCTGGCGTCATGGGCGGGGAGGACACGGGGGTGACTCCGGTTACACGGGACGTCCTTCTGGAGGGAGCCGTTTTCGATCCCGTCAACGTCCGCTGGACGAGCAAGAGGATGGCCCTCCACACCGACGCCTCCCACCGCTTCGAGCGGGGCGTGGACTGGCGGGGGCCGGAGACGGCCCTCGACCGGTGCGCCCGATTGATCCTGGAAATCTGCGGGGGGAAGCTGGCGAAGGGACGAGTGGATGTGGCCGCCCAGGCCCCCGTTCGTCCCCCGGTCCGCCTGCGCCACGCCCGCCTGGAGGCCCTCGTGGGGATCCGTGTCCCCCCCAGGCGCTGCGAGGAGATTCTGCGGTGCCTCGGCTTCGGCGTGGAGAGGGTCGATGAGCTCGCGGGCGTCGTCTGGGAGGTCTCCGTGCCATCCTTCCGGGTGGACGTCTCCCGCGAAGCGGATCTGATCGAGGAAGTGGTGCGGATTCGGGGGCTTTCGGACCTGCCGTCCGATCTGCCCCAGAGGGTGGATCCCGTGGGCGGGCGCCCGGCCGAGCTATTGCTCGAGGAGCGCTTGAGGGACGCCTTCTCCGCCGCCGGTTTTCGCGAGGTCGTTCACATGTCCATGACCGATCCCGCGCTGGAGGCCGCCGTGGGGGAGGGACCGGCCAGGGGGCTCGCCAATCCGCTCAGCCCCCAGGCCTCGGTCCTGAGGACGACCCTCCTGGGCCCCCTGTGCGCCGCCGTCGCCCGGAACCGGGCCCGGGGCCAGAGGCGTCTCGCCCTCTTCGAGGTCGGCCGAGTCTACCTGGAGGGAGAAAACGGCCTCCGGGAGCGGCCGAGGGCGGCGGCGGTCCTCTACGCGGACGATCCGCCGGTCCGGTGGGGCGAGCCGGAGCCCCCCGGTCTTCTGCACCTGAAGGGCCGCGTGGAGACCGTCCTGAACAGGCTGGGTTTCCGCGTCTCCTTCGTCGAGGAGGAGGGGGCGCCCTTCCATCCGGGCCTCCGCCTGACCGTCCTCTGCGAAGGCCGTCCCGTTGGGCGTCTGGGTTCGCTCTCTGGTGAAGCCCTCGAGGCCGTGGGGATCAAGAGCGGGGCGCTCCACGCCGCGGAACTGAATCTGGACGGATTCGGGGAATCCCTTCCGGATCCGTCCTTCCACCCCTTCTCGCGCTTCCCGGCCGTCATCAGGGACTTCACCTTCCTGCTGGAGTCCGGGATCCCCTGGGGCCGTGTCGAGTCCCTCCTCCTGGCCCTGGACCTGCCGCTGCTCTCCCAGGTGCGCTTCGTGGACGCCTACGAGGGCAAGGGCATTCCACCGGGGAGGAAGGCGGTGACCTTCTCGCTGGTTTTCCAATCCATGGATCGGACCCTGTCCGACGCGGATGTCGCGCCCGTGCCCGACCGGGTGGCGGGCGCCCTGCAGGAGGCCTTCGGGGCCGTCCTGCGCTAGGAGACAGCCATGCTTTTCGAAGGCGACGTGAAGGATCTTTCTCCAGAGCTCTTCGACCGGCTCAAAGAGAGGGCCAGGGAAGTGGCCCGGGTGTTGAGGGAGTCCAGGGACGCCAACCGCAAGCTCCAGGAGGAGAACGCGGCCCTGAAGGACGAGGCCGAGAAGCTCCGTCAGCAGGTCCGGTTCTTCGAGAAGGAGCGCCAGGAACTGAAGGCGGTCGTCGAGGAACTCCTCCAGGAGTTCGAGGCGGTATGACCATGAACCCCCAGGGGGACCACCTCGTCGAACTGGACATCCTGGGCCAGACCTTTCAGGTCAGGGTCCACGGTTCGCCGGAGAGGGCGCAACGGGTCGGCGGCACGGTCGACGAGACCATGCGCAAGATCCAGAAGGAGACGCGGCTCACGGACATGACCAAGATCGCCATCCTGGCCGCGCTAAACCTCGCTGACCGCCTGCTCGCCATCGAGGCTTCGAGAAAGGCCTACGAGGAGCGGGTGGAGGACGCCTCCAAGCAGGTCTCGGAGGTCCTCGAGGAAGCACTCCGCTGATCCAGCCCCGGGTCCCCCTTTCTGAATAGAAGGGGAGGCAGACGTGACGCTCACCATCGTCCTTTCCCTCCTGGCCTTTCTGCTTGGGGCCGGGATCGTGGCAGGCATCGTGGTCCTGCAGCGCCGGAGCGAGGTGCGGCAGGCCCAGTCCGAAGCCTCCCTGATCCTGAGCCGAGCCAGGCGGGAGGCGGAGAAGATACGCGCGGACGCCGAACTGGCCGCCAAGGAGCGGCTACTGGCCAAGGACCAGGCCCACGAAAAAGAGTGGAAGGCCAAGCGCAAGGAACTCTCCAAGCTCGAGTCCGAACTGGCCGCGAGGGAGCAGCAGAACGACCGCCTGCAGAACCAGATCAAGGAGCGCCAGAACGAGTTGGCGGCTCGGGAGAAGAAGCTCGCCCAGCGCGAGGAGATCGTGGACAAGGAGAAGCGTGAGGCCGAGGCGCTTCTCAAGTCCCAGCGGTCCAAGCTCGAGGAGATCGCGGGGCTCTCCACGACGGACGCCAAGGCCGAATTGATGCGCCAGCTGGAGTACGACGCCCGGAAGGACGCCACCCGGATCATCAAGAAGGTGGAGGAGAACGCCCGCGACCGGGCCAAGACGCTGGCCCGGATCATCACGACCCAGGCCGTGGAGAAGATCGTCCCCTTCCTTCCCCTCGAGGGCGCCGTGGCGGTGGTTCGCCTGCCCAACGAGGAGATGAAAGGGCGCGTCATCGGGCGGGAAGGGCGGAACATCCGGGCCTTCGAGCGGGTGACGGGCGTGGACGTGATCGTGGACGACACGCCCGAGATCATCATGCTGGCGTGCCACAACCCCTGGAGGAGGGAGCTGGCCAAGGCCACCCTCGAGGCGCTCGTGGAGGACGGCCGGATCCACCCGGCCCGCATCGAGGAGTTCTACGAGAAGTGCCGGGACAAGTTCGAGGAGTCCATCGTCGGTTACGGGCGGGACGCCCTCTTCCACCTGGGAATCCCCGCCATGCACGAGCACCTCGTCCAGCTCGTGGGACGGATGCGGCTGAGGATGTCCCAGGGCCAGAACCTGCTCGAGCACTCCCTCGAGACGGCCAAAATCGCGGCCTACATGGCCCAGGCCCTTGGGCTCAACGTGGACGTCGTGAAGCGCGCCGGGATCCTCCACGAAGTGGGGCACATCGAGGAGCACACCGACGACACCCACCCGACCCTCGTCGCCGCCCAGCTGGCCAAGCGATTCGGAGAATCTCCCGCGGTGGCGGCCTGCATCGCCCACCTCCACCCCGACAATCCGTCCATGCTCCCCGAGGCCCATCTCCTGGAGGCGGCGGAGAACCTCGCCCTGACGGCGCCCGGCGTGCAAAAGCAGGGCCTCGAGCGGTACGTGGAGCACATGGAGCAGCTCGAAGCCCTCGTGAGGGGCTTCAAGGGGGTCCGGACGGCCTACGCCATGAAGGCCGGCCGGGAGATCCTGGTGCTCGTGGACGCGGCCCAGGTGGACGACGAGTACACCCTCTGGCTCGCCAAGGACGTGGCGGAGCGCATCGAGAGGGAGGTTCGGTTCACGGGCCAGGTGAAGGTGCAGGTCGTTCGGGAGACTCGCCACGTGGGGTACGCCACGTGAGTCGGGGAAGCCGTCGGGATGAAGGAGGTCCGGGAGGGTGAGAGTCCTCTTCATCGGCGACGTCGTGGGCCGTCCGGGACGGCACGCGGTCCGGGCCCTTCTGCCCGGCCTGCGCCAGCGGTACGCCCCGGAAGCGGTGGTGGCCAACTGCGAGAACGCCGCCGGAGGCTTCGGCCTCACGCGAAAGGTCTTCGACGAGCTGAGGGGATTCGGCATCCAGGTCCTCACGTCGGGAAATCACATCTGGGACAAGAAGGAGGCCCTGGGGTTTCTCGGAGACGAGGAGCACCTTCTCCGCCCGGCCAACTACCCTCCGCCCGTTCCGGGGCACGGCCATTGCCGGCTCGGCCTCGCCGACGGTCGGGCCCTGTGGGTTCTGAACCTGCAGGGGCGCGTCCTGATGCCCCCGGTGGATTGTCCCTTTCGCAAGGCCGACCAGATCCTGGCGGGCCTCCCCGCCGGGGAGCGCTGCATCCTCGTGGACATCCACGCGGAGGCCACCAGCGAGAAGCGGGCCATGGGCTTCTACCTCGACGGCCGGGCGAGCGTGGTGGTAGGGAGCCACACCCACGTGCCCACGGCGGATGCGGAGATCCTTCCGGGCGGGACGGGCTATCTGACGGACGCTGGCATGACCGGCCCTTATGCCTCGGTCATCGGCATGGAGGTTTCGGACTCCACCGAGCGCATCCTGACGGGGATTCCCCGGATCCTCAACGTCGCCAAGGGCGATCCCAGGCTGGGGGGCCTGTTCGCGGATCTCGACGACGACACGGGCCGTTGCCGGGACCTGGAGAGTTTCGTCCTCAAGGCCTAGTTCGATTCCAGCGGAGGGGAGGAGGCCATGGACTCCCTCACCTTTTACCGCGCCGGAGGAAGCCACCACCTCGTGGCTCTCCAGCGCTTCCCGCTCCCTCCTCCCGAGGTCTTTCCCCTGTTCGCGGACGCGTCCAACCTGGAACCCATGACGCCCGGCTGGCTCCGGTTTCGGATTCGGACGGAGATGCCCATCTTCATGGGAGCGGGGACCCTCATCGAGTACCGTCTGCGGTTGTGGGGGGTGCCGGTCCGGTGGAAGACGCTCATCGCCAAATGGGACCCCCCCCGCTCCTTCGTGGACGAGCAGATCCGCGGGCCTTACGCCGAATGGGTCCACGTCCACACCTTCACGGAGAAAGACGGGGGGACGCTCATGGAGGACCACGTCCGCTACCGCCTCCCGCTCGGATGGGCGGGGCGCCTGGCGCACCCCGTCGTCCGGGATCGCCTGCGCCGGATCTTCCTTCATCGGAGGGCCGTCGTGGCGGACCTGCTGGAGCCGGGCGGGAGGCAGGCCGGAGTCTCGCTGGGACCGGAGGCACGGTGAAAGGGTAAGCCGGGAATCCCCTCCCGGGGGGCCGGGACGCCCTGGAACGTCCCTGCCTGCGCCGGCGGGCCCGCGGAAGTGGTATCTTCAACGGGGGGTGCGGATGTGACCGGCTGGGACGTGGCGATCGCGGTCGTGGGGCTGGTCCTTGTAGTGGAGGGCCTCGTCAAGGGGGTAGTGCGCCTGCTCTTCGGACTGGCGGGCCTCGTCCTGGGGTACCTCTACGCGGGATTCGTCGCGCCTCCGGCGTCCCGCTTCCTCACCTTCCTGCCCGAAGGAGCGAGGCATCCCGTCGCCCTGTTGACCGGTTTCGTTTTGATCCTGGGCGCGTGCGTGGCCGCCGGAGTCCTCGTGACCTTCCTCTTGAAGCAGGCGGGCCTTTCCGGCCTGAACCGGCTGGCCGGAGTGGCCGCCGGGCTCCTGATCACCATCTACCTTGCGGGCGGCGCGGTGCGCTTCGCCAAGGGGATCTCGCCGCGCCTCGGAGAATCCGTTTCCAGCGGTCCCGTGATGCGGACCCTTTCCTCCCTCGCCCTGGGGCTGGACGTCCTCCTTCCCGACGTGCCCGTGCCGTCCCGGCCCCCCGTGCCTCCGACCGCCCCTCCTGATCCCCAGGGAGCGCCCGCATGACTTCCACCTGGCTTCTCCTCGCCCTCTCCCTGGCGCTGGCGGCCGCCGGCGTCGCGCTGGTCCTGCTGATCGCGCGCCTGTCCCGCCTCGACCGGCTCCGGGAGGAGACCGAACGGCTGCGGTCGGAGCTGGGCCTCCGTGTGGAGGGCCTGGACCGGCGCGGTGCGGATCTGCAGGGACTCCTCCTGCAGGAGCTTTCCGAAACCCGGAGGGCCCTTGGGGAGCGCCTCGGGACCCAGGAGGCGGTCCTGAGGGACCAGATGGCGAGCCAGAGCCAGGCCATGCAAGGCCAGACCGGCATCCTCCAGAAGCACATGGAAGGGACCCAGGCCACCCTGTCCCAGGTGAACGAGAAGATGGGCATGCTCCACCAGGCCTCGCTTCGCATGGTGGAACTGGGAAAGGAGATCGACGAACTCCAGGGCCTGCTCAAGGCGCCCAAAGCGCGCGGCGAGCTGGGTGAACTCGGACTCGAGATGATTCTCGGGGACATGTTTCCCAAGGAGCGCATTGCCTACCAGCACGCTTTCCGCGACGGGAAGCGGGTGGACGCCGCCGTCCGGCTCGAGGGGGGCCTGCTCCCCATCGACGCCAAGTTCCCCGTGGAGGATTTCCTCCGGTACGTCAACGCCCCCGAGGAGGAGCGGCCCCGCGCGCGGCGGGAGTTCCTGAAGAACGTCCGGAAGAAGATCGAGGACATCTCCCGCCTGTACGTGCGCCCCGGGGAGGGGACCCTTCCCTTCGCCCTCATGTACCTCCCCTCCGAGGCCCTCTACTACGAGGCCTTCGTGGCGCGCGGACCGGAGGAGGAGGACCTGTGGAAGGCGGCTTTCGAGAAGAGCGTCCTTCCGCTCTCGCCGGGGACCATGGCCGCCTACCTGAAGACCGTGGCCATGGGGTTGAGGGCCGTCGCCGTGGAACGGAACGCCCGCGAGGTCCTCGCTCTCCTGGGCTCCCTGGACCGGGACATGGGGGCCTTCCAGCGCGACTTCGCGACGCTGGGCACGCACCTCGGAAACGCGTCGAAGGGCTTCGAGCGCGCCGCGCAGGATCTCCAGAAACTGGCCGACCGACTCGGCAAGGCCCGAGAAATCGGCCAGCCGGACGAGGGCGCGGACCCATCCTGAATCCTGGACTTTCCGGCGCCCTTTTTCGGGCTCGGACCATGCGCTAAAATGGCCAACGCCTGGATAGGGGGGACCGCTTTGCGCATCGCCGTGACCTCCATGGACAAGAGCCTGGACGGGCCCGTATCGAAGCGGTTCGGCCGCTCCCACTACGTCTTCCTGGCCGACACGGACACGCGCCTCGTGCGCATCATCGACAACCGGGCCTTCGCCTCCCTCGGCCTCGGCGCCGGCGCCAAGACCGCCGAAATGCTCGCCGGACTCGGCGTGGCGTGGGTCGCTACGGGAGAGATCGGCAGCGAGTCTTTCCAGATTCTTCAGAACAGCGGAGTCCACGTCGCCACCTGCGTTTCGGCCACCTGCCGGGAGGCCCTGGACCGCCTGGAGGCCGGCGGGGTGGAGCCCGCCAAGGGGCCGACGGACCCGAGCGGGTGTCAGGTTCCCTGCACCGATTGAAAGGGCCATCCCGTCGCGCCCTTTTCCAAGGAGACCGCCCCATGACGGACGTCGACGCCCTCTGTGTGAACACGCTCCGGACCCTCTCCGTGGACCAGGTGGAGCGGGCCAAGTCCGGCCATCCGGGCATGCCGCTCGGCGCCGCCCCCATGGCCTATGTCCTGTGGGACCGGTTCTTGAAGCATGACCCTACCGATCCCGCCTGGCCCGACCGAGATCGCTTTATCCTATCGGCCGGCCACGGATCGGCCCTCCTCTACGCCCTCCTGCACCTGTACGGGTACGACCTTCCCCTGGAGGAGTTGAAGCGCTTTCGGCAGTGGGGCTCCCGCACGCCGGGGCACCCCGAGTACGGCCATGTCCCCGGGGTGGAGGCGACCACGGGGCCGCTCGGCCAGGGCTTCGCCATGGGCGTGGGGATGGCCATCGCCGAGGCGCACCTGGCGGCGGTCTATAACCGACCCGGGCACACGGTGGTGGACCACTTCACCTACGCCATCGTTTCCGACGGGGACCTCATGGAGGGCGCCTCTCACGAAGCCGCCTCCCTGGCGGGCACGCTCGGCCTGGGCAAAATCGTCTACCTCTACGACTCGAACCGGATCTCCATCGAAGGGTCCACCGACCTGGCCTTCACGGAGGACGTGGGTCGGCGCTTCGAGGCCTACGGGTGGCAGGTCCTTCGGGTGGAGGACGGTAACGACCTGGGCGCCATCGAATCGGCCATCGCCGCGGCAAGACAGGAGCGAGGGAAGCCTTCCCTCGTCATGGTCCGCACGCACATCGGCTACGGAAGTCCGAAGCAGGATTCGGCGGCCTCCCACGGCGAGCCGCTGGGGGTGGAAGCGGCGAAGTCCACGAAGCGAGCCCTCGGATGGCCGGAGGATGCCTCCTTTCACGTTCCCGGCGACGTTTCGGCCCACTGCCGCGAAACCCTCCGCAGGGGTGCCCGGTCCCGCGAGGTCTGGCGGGCGGCCATGGAGACCTACCGGGCGGCCTATCCCGGTCCCTCCGCCGAGCTCGAAGCCCGCCTGGCCGGAACGCTCCCGGACGGGTGGGAGGCCGCCCTACCTGTCTTTCGTCCCGGCGAGGGGGCCCAGGCCACGCGGACCGCGTCGGGCGCCGTCCTCAACGCCCTCGCCGCCGCCGTTCCAGCCCTCATGGGGGGATCCGCCGATCTCGCCCCTTCGACCAAGACCCTCCTCAAGGGATCCTTGGACTTCTCGGCCTCCCACCCCGAGGGACGAAACCTCCGCTTCGGAGTCCGGGAGCTGGCCATGGGGGCCGCCGTCAACGGAATGGCCCTCCACGGAGGGGTCCTTCCCTACGGCGCCACCTTCCTCGTCTTCTGCGACTTCGCCCGCCCGGCCCTGCGTCTGGCCGCGCTCATGGGGACCCACGCCGTCTTCGTCTTCACCCACGACTCCATCGGCGTCGGCGAGGACGGCCCCACCCACCAGCCCATCGAACACCTCCTGAGCCTGAGGGCCATCCCGGGGTTGAGGGTTCTTCGGCCCGCCGACGCCAACGAGACGGCCCAGGCCTGGCGGATGGCCCTGAGGGGGCCCGGTCCCACGGTCCTGGCCCTCACGCGCCAGAACCTGCCCGTTCTCGATCCCGAGTCCGCTCCCATGGCCTCGGGCTTCGAACGCGGCGGGTACGTCCTGCGCGAGGCGGAAGGGGGGGCGCCACAGGTGGTGCTGGCCGGGACGGGATCGGAGGTTCACGCCGTCCTGGCCGCCCGGGACCTTCTCGGTCGCCGCGGGATCCGCGCCCGCGTGGTCTCTCTTCCCTGTGTGGAGACCTTTCTCGCCCAACCCGAGGCCTACCGGCGGGAGGTCCTTCCGCCCTCCCTACCGTGCCTCGCCGCCGAGGCGGGCGTGACCCGCGGGTGGCGAGAAGTGGTCGGGGACCGAGGGGATGTGATCGGAGTGGACCGGTTCGGCGCCTCGGCGCCGGGAGAAGAGGTGTTCCGGCACCTGGGCCTCACGCCCGAAGCCATCGCCGAGAGGGCCGTTTCCCTCCTCGCTTCGAAGAACTAGGCAGGCTGCGACGATGCGCCGTCCGTCGGCCCGGGCTCAGGACCGCCCTGCCCTGAAGAGATTGCAGGTCATCCCGGGGGTCGGTCCCTCCGTGGCCCAGGACCTCTTGGATCTGGGGATCCGGTCGCCCGAAGATCTCGCCGGCAGGGACCCCGAGGCCCTCTACCAGGAGCTGTGCGGGATTCGAAGGTGCCGCCTGGACCGATGCATGCTCTACGTCCTTCGCTGCGCCGTGTACTTCGCCTCGGAGCCGGATCCAGACCCCGAACGCCTCAAATGGTGGTCCTGGAAGGATGGCGCGGGCCGGGGTTGACGACAGAGAGGCGGGAAGGCACATTCTAAGGGGCCGGGACGGACGGGCCGTCCCGCAGGGAGGTGACGGCGTGACGAAAGTGATTCACCTGGTCGTGCGCCTGAAGTGCCCGCCGGACCGCGCCTTCGCCCTGTTCACCGAAAACGACCTCCTGGAGACCTGGTTGACCCGCCACGCCGAGGTCCAGCCCTACGCGGGCGGCAAGTTCGAGCTCTTCTGGGACCCGTACGACCGCGAAAACGACTGCACCTTCGGGTGTCGAATCACGGCCTCCGCGCCCGGGAGGCTCCTCGCCTTCGACTGGAAGGGTCCCAAGCAATTCCGAAACGTCATGAACGGTTGCGATCCGCTGACCCACGTGACGGTGACCTTTCACGCCTGCGGGGAAGCCGGAGGGCCCGAGTGCACGGAAGTCCATCTCGTCCACTCCGGATGGGGACGCTCCCCCGAGTGGGTGGAGGCGCGGGTCTGGACCGAAATCGCTTGGGGACGAGCTCTGCAAGGCCTTCGCGAAACCCTGGAGAAAGCCTGACATGGCGGCGCGTATGACCGTGGAAATGGGGGACATCACGCTCCAGACCACGGACGCCGTCGTCAATGCCGCGAATCCGACCCTGCTCGGGGGAGGGGGCGTGGACGGGGCCATTCACCGGGCCGCGGGCCCCGGGCTGCTGGAGGAATGCCGGGGGCTCGGCGGGTGCGAAACGGGCCGGGCGGTGATCACCGGCGGATACGGCCTCAAGGCCCGGTTCGTCCTCCACACGGTGGGTCCCGTCTGGAGGGGCGGGCGGGAGGGGGAGGAGCAGGCTCTGGCCTCCTGTTACCGCAGTTGCCTGACCCTGGCCGCGGAGCGGGGGCTCAAGTCCGTGGCCTTCCCCGCCATCAGCACGGGCGCGTACGGCTATCCTCCCCGCGAGGCCTGCCGGGTCGCCCTGGAGACCACGTCGGAGTTCCTCGCCCGGAACGGCCTGCCCGAACGCGTGGTCTTCGTCTGCTTCGGCCGGAGCGACTACGACCTGTACCGCGCCACGGCGGACGAGATGGGACTCTCCCTGTAGAGGGAGACGAAAGGGATGCTCTGTTGAGGCTCCGAGGAATCTGCCTGGGCCTTCTCTTCTGCCTCGCCCCCGCGGCCCTCGGCGACCCGGCCCGGCGGGACGCATTCTTCCCCTCGCGGTTTCAGGGGAGGGAGGCCAGGGCTCACAAGCCCTGGCCGGCCCTGGATCCTTCTCGTTTGAGGCTGCGCTCCGAGAGCGCCCTGGTGGCCGACTCGGCCACGGGCCGCATCTTGTTTGAGAAGGACCCGGACCGGGTGCGACCCGTGGCTTCCCTGACCAAGATCATGACCGCCATGGTTCTGCTCGATTCCCACCTTCCCCTCGCGGAGCCGATCCTCATCGAGGAGAGCGACGTGGATCGGCTCAAGCAGTCGGCTTCCCACCTGCCCGTCGGATGGGTGCTCACGCGCGGCGAACTCCTGCGTATCGCCCTCACGGCTTCGGACAACCGTGCCGCCCACGCGCTGGCGAGGACCTACCCGGGCGGAACGGCGGCGTTCGTGGCCGCCATGAACCGGAAGGCCGCCGAGCTTGGCATGGCGCACACCCGGTATGTGGATCCGACGGGTCTCGATCCGCGCAACGTATCCACGGCGAGGGACCTGCTCCGGCTGGCCGAAGCGGCCTGGCGGTACGGGAGCCTCTGTGACATGTCCACGGCCCCCCAACTGGAGGTGATTTCGCGGACCTCCGGCAGGGTCCGCTTTTTTGGCAACTCAAATGGTCTGGTTCACGACGGGACCTGGTCCATCGGACTGACCAAGACCGGGTACATTGCCGAATCGGGCTATTGCCTTCTGATGAGGGCCCGCATCGGGGACCGCCCCTTCACCTTCGTTTTTCTCGGTGCGGCCGGGAAGGACTCCCGTCTCGGCGACGCCCGCCGGACCCGCTCCTGGCTCCTGGGGGAGGCCGGAGGGGCCGACGGGCGCTCCGGTTCGGTCGCCATCGGTGCGGGAGGTCTGGCCGGAAAGAGCCGGGGCCCCGAGGCGCTTCCCCGCGGGGGGTGAACCCTACGCGAGGGAGATCCGAAGGGGGCCTTCTTCGAAACGCCCCACCCTCCAACACGCCTGCCCTCTGGATTTGCACTCCGACTCGAAGACCTCCCGGCGCTCCGGGGGCACCGCGAGCAGGAGGCCGCCGGACGTCTGGGCGTCGGCGGCCATGAGGACCTGATGGGGCTTCAGGCGGTCGGATGGAATCAGAAAGGGGGACACCATGGCCAGATTGGACCGGGTGCCCCCGGGGACGTTGTCCTCCATGGCCTCCCGCTCCACTCCCTCGAAGAAAGGAAGGGAATCGAAGGAGAGGCGGGCCGAGAGGTCCGCCTCCCGGCACATTTCGAGCAGGTGGCCGAGAAGGCCGAAGCCCGTCACGTCGGTGGCCCCCGTGACCCCGGCCGCGCGGGCCGCCTCCGAGGCCGACCGGTTGAGGGTCGCCATGGAGGCCACCGCGGGCCCGTAGGCCTCTTCGCCGATGTCCCCTCCCTTGAAGGCCGTGGCCAGGATCCCGGTTCCGAGGCGCTTGGTCAGATAGAGGTCATCGCCCGGCCGCGCCCCCCCCTTGCGAAGGAGATGGTCGGGGTGGGCCATGCCCAGGACAGCGAGCCCGTATTTCGGCTCGGGGTCGTCCACCGTGTGCCCCCCGACGATCAGGCAGCCGGCTTCTCTGGCTTTATCCGCGCCGCCCCCGAGAATGGCGGCCATCTCCTCGAACCGGTTCTCGCGGCGAGCCGGAAAGTTGAGGAGGTTCAAGGCGAGGGTGGGGCTTCCCCCCATGGCGTAAATGTCCGAGAAGGCGTTGGCGGCGGCGATCTGCCCGAAGAGGAACGGGTCATCCACGACGGGCGTAAAGTAGTCCGTCGTGAACAGCAGAACCCGGTCCGCGTCCAGAAGGTACGCGGCGGCGTCCTCCACGTGCCCCGGGGGGGTGAGGAGCCTGGGGTCCGTCATGGGGGTCAGCCGGCGGAGAACCTCCGCCAGGTCCGTCGGACCGAGCTTGCAGGCTCAGCCGGCGCCGTGGCTGAGGCCCGTCAAGCGAGGTTCGGGCTTGTCCTGTGCCATCTCGTCTCCGTGCGCATCGCGCGTCATCGTCGGGGTGGGGAGGCCATCGGAGCCGCCGGTGGAGGGATCTGGCGGAGAAGATCCTCGGCGAGCGGCTGAATGAGCATGTCCCCCAGACCGTCCAGCGAACCGTCCCGGTCGCCCGCCGCCGCGAGGAGGAAGGGCCTGGCCTCCTCCGTCCGGCCCAGGTGAAGCAGGGCCACGGCCCGGGCGTAGGCGACGGCCGAGGCTCCCGGCGAGCCTTCGAGGGACTCGGGGGAGCCTTCCAGGCATTCGAGCGCCTCGCTCGGCCGGCCCATGTTCAGGTGGGCGAAGGCCAGGTTGAGGCGGGCCGCCCTGGACTGGGCCGGACCCTCCGCGCTCAAAAGCGCTTGCCGGGCAAGCAGGAACCGCTTCCTGGCGTCCGGTCCGTCGGGCACCACGCGGGTGAACGCCGAAGGCACGATCTTCCACGTTCTCTCGCGCCCATCGTGGAGGATCCGGATCTCCGGTTCCAGGGCCCGCGCGAGCCACTCCCGGGCCTCCCGCGCTCCGGAGACCACGGCTCCGTCCACCCCGAGAAGCCCGTCGCCCGGGGCGGGCCCTCCCCAGGCGGAAAGGTCCCGCAGAATGACGGGCCCGCCACGCCCCGCGGCCTCGCCGACGGGAAGAATCCGGTCCGGCCTGAAGGACAGCACGGGCTCGTCCAGGAGACTCAATGCCGCCAGCGTCTGGGCCGCATCGGCCGCGCGGCTCGTGAACTCGTCGAATCCGGGAAGGCCCGGGGCGAACAGCCGGAGAGAGAGGACCCTCTCCTCCGAGTCCGGAATCCGCTCGAGTCGGGCCACCACAAGGCCCTGACAGCGGTACCGCTCGCACAAGAGGGCGGTCGTGGAGGCCCGCACCTCCGGGCTGACCCCGGGAACGAAGAACGTGTCGGGGAGGAGGGGATCCCGTTCGTCGGAGGCCGGGGTCACGTTGAAGAGCCCCAGGGCGGCCATCTTTTCGTCGAGGAGGCCGGCAAGGTCCGCGAGTTCTTCCGGCGGAACCTCATGGGTGCGCGTGAGTCCTACCCATACCAGCGTGGGCCGCAGGGTGGCGTCGAGGCGAAAGACCGCGGTTTCGGGCACCGGCAGTCGGGCGCGGAATTCTCCAACCCCCGGCTTCTGGACCAGAAACTCGTGTTCCCCAATGCAGAAGCCCTTCGTCCTAAAAGGGGTTGTACCCATCTCCAACCCATCTACCAGAACTTGGGCCCCTGTGGGGCGGGAGGTGACTTCGAGGTCCACCGTCTTTTTTTCGAGAACCACGGTCTTGACGTACCCGGGAAGGTTTCTCTCCCGGTCCAGGACCACGTTCAACAAGAAGGTCTTTGGGGCGTAGCAGGGTTTGGAGAGGACCACCGTGTGCTCTCCGGGGGGCAGGTTCAAGGCGGGGATGACGTAGACGGCGGCGGGGTCGGTCCGGATCGTCTTCGCATAGTGGGCCCACTCGGGCTGGGTCGAGGCCGGGCGGTCCGCCCTGCCGATCACCTTCCCGTTCAGGCTCAATTGGACTCCCTGGGGTTGAGCGAAGATGAAGATGGTCCGGGCGTTGGGCACCAGCCTGACGGAGACGGCCTGCCTTCCTCCGACCTCCACGTTGACTTCCCGTTCGGCCGGGTCGTATCCCGAACGCAGGAAGCGGAACACGTGGAGGCCCTTGAGCACGGGAATGGACCGGGCCGCTCCCGTCCCGAGCGCCCTTCCATCCAGAAATACCTGGCTGTCGGCAGGATCCACGTCCAGGTCCACCGTTCCGGTGAGGAGGTTCCGGGTCTCCTCGTAGAACCGGACGGCCTTCGGGGCCCGGCTCCGGGAGAAGGGGTAGTCCGCCCGGAGTTGGACGAGCCGAGAGAAGTCCGCGCGCGCTTCGTCGAGCCGGCCGAGGTTGAAGAAGCAGACGCCCCGGAGCTCGAGGGTCTTCTGAAACAGCGCCTCGTCAGAGGGAGTGAGTCGGCCGGATCCCTCCCATCGGGAGAGCGTCTCCGCCACGGTAGCCAGCTCGTTGACGGCGTCCGAGAAGCGAAAGGCTTCAAAGGACTGCTCCGCCTTGACGAAGGCGTCCTGCAAGGTGCCGATTTCCTCCACCACGACCTGCGCCGAGAGGCCCAGCGACATGAGGAGGAAGACCGCGGCGAGGAGGCGGGCCTTCACGGCTCGATCCTCCCCAGGCGACCTTCCCGGTCCTCCACGAAGAGGATCTCGTCGAGGCCGTCCCATCCCACGCAGCGGATCCGCGGCGAGTCCTCCACGGAGCTCCACAGAAGCTTCCCGTCGTGGGAGAAAAGGAACAAGCGCTTCGCCCGACCGTCGAGAAGCAGGACGTTGCCGGCGAAATCCACGTGAAAATCCCTCAGGCTTCGCAGAAGGATGCCTCGGGACGCGGGATCGATGACCGAAAGGGGAGCCAGATCTCCGCCGAAGACGTGGACCCGTCCCGATGCCCCGTCCGCCACATAAATGCGCCCGGCCCAGTCAGCGCGCACCCTTTGCGGTTCGCTCAAGGTGAGCCTGGCGCTTCCCAGAGCGACCCCGCGTGGGTCCACCTTGAGGAGACGCCTGCCCCGGGAGTCCAGGAGGGCCAGGTTTCCTTCCGGAAGGGCCACGGCCGAGGTGGGCTCCCCCAACGATGGGTCCAGGGGGATCGTCCGATCCCCCCAAAGGAGGACCCCCTTGCCCAGAGCCAGGGGCTTTCCGGCCTCGTCCAGGCAGAGATCCGTGCCGCCCGGGAAGGCCCTGCTGGAGGTGACCTTGCCGCTGGAATCCAGGCTCAAGAACGCGGTGCGGGTCAGGAGGTAGCTTCCCCCGTCCGGGGCGGGGGCAGCCGCGACGGCCGACCGCAGCGTTTTTCGATCGACCTCCGGCGGCGGCGAGGGGCGGACCGTGAGGTTGATGCGGCCGGCCAGGCCCATGGAACGGTCGAGAAGGACCCTCAAGCGTGCCCCGCGAGAAGGGTCCTCTCCGGGAAATCTCGCCAGGAGGGCCGCGGCCTCCAGCGGTCGATCCAGGGCCACCAGGCACCGGGCCAGGACCTCGGCGTCCTCTCCCGAGGTGCCCTCCGGCTTCGGATTGGACAGGAGCATCCGGTAGGCGCGGTCGGGACGGCCCCCGAACAGCGCCGCCCGGGCGGTGGCGGCCGGCTCCCGCAGGGCCGGGGAGGAAGGATCCGGGGGAAAGGTGGAAACCGTCCCCCCCGCCAGCACCGGCAGTAGAGCGAACAAGCTGAGGCTAAGGAGCCTGGGCCCGGCCTGCGTCGAAATCCACCACGCGGGTCTGGTCGCCCTCCCGGACGTTCCACGTGAAGGCCACTTTTCGCCCGTCCGATGCCGTGACCACGAAGCGGTGCGAGCCCACGGAGAGGGGCTGGCTTCCAATGAGGGGGAGGTCCTCGAAGTACTCGCCATCCACCGCCACCTTGCCATCCTCGACGGGCGTTCCGTACAGGAACACCCGCCCGGTCCGAAACTCCGGGGCACGAAGGGAAACCGTGGCCCCGGCCTCCACCACCACCCGCCGCTCGATGGAGCCACGGAGGGTGGAGTTCACGAACGTCAAGACGTGCTCGCCCGCCGGTAAAATGAAGGTCTGCCCCGGACGGCCCAGCAGACGAGTGCCCTCGAAAATCTGAATGTTATCAGAGCCTCCCACAACCCGCAACGAGCCCTTTTCGGGCTCCTTTTCCAGCACGGCGGACAGGGAGGCCGTTCCGGAGGAGGGGTCCACGTCGATCCGGTAGGGCGCCGATCCTTCCAGCCGGAGTTCCAGTTGAAAGGGCTCGCACCCATCGCGGGGGAGTTCGGCCGGCGTCTTGAGCCCCGTGTCCACCCCGTTCACGATGAGGGAGGCTCCCGGGGGGTCCGAGGCGACAGGAAGGCGGAAGGGCCCGGGTGTCAGGGGAATGGTCAGCATGGAAACGAGACGCGCGCCGTCGAGTTCAGCCCGGCCGTAACGGCACCCCAGGCGCGCCTCCACCACATGGGGGGCCCGGTCATCCACGGCCAGGGTCACGGCGTCCACCGGCTGTCCGTCGAGGAACAGCGAGGCCCCCGGCGGATCGGTGACCACCGAGACCGCCCGGGGAAGCTTCTCCGCGCCGGCACCGATTGTCGTTCCAGGCGGGTCCCCCGCGCGGCCGCGGAGCAAGGCCGTGGCCACCAGGAGCACGACCCCGACGGTGATGAGAAGGCCCGCCCCGACCCAGATGCGCCTGGACAGCCGGCCGGGCCGTTTGCGACGGATCCGCGCCGAGGGGGGAGGGGGAAGAAGGCCCTCGCCCGAAGGGAAGGTCTCTTCCACGGCGCTCAGCGGCTGGTCCTCCCATGCGCCCGTTTCGAGGAACTCCGCCAGGGCTTCCTGGAAGGCTTGGGCCGACGCAAACCGCTGAGAGGGGTCCTTGGCCAGGGCCTTGGCGAGGATGTGGTCCAGCGCCCGTGGAAGCCGGGGGCTGACCTCCGCCAGGGAAGCCGGCCGGTCGTGGAGGATCCGATAGATCACGGTGGAGATCGATTCCCCGGGGAAGGGCCTTTCACCGGCCAACAACTCGTACAGAACGACCCCCATGGAGAAGACGTCCGAGCGCCCGTCGAGGGGGCGGCCCTCGATCTGTTCCGGAGACATGTAGTGGGGCGTGCCCACCACGAATCCCGCCTGAGTCAGGTGCGCCCCCGCCTCCCGCGCGACGCCGAAATCCATCACTTTCAGGGTTTCCTCGTCTTCGAGGACCATCAGGTTGGCGGGCTTGATGTCGCGGTGGACGATGCCCCGCTTGTGGGCGTACTGAAGGGCCGCCAGGCCCTGCATTACAAGCCTGACGGCGCGCTCCGGGGCGAGCAGGGTCTTCTTGGAGCAAAAATCCTCCAGGAGCCGGCCCTGGACGTACTCCATCGCGATGTAAAGGGTGCCTCTGTCTTCGAAGACGTCGAAGATCGTCACGATATTGGGATGGAGCAGGCTGCCGGCGGCGCGGGCCTCTCGCTGGAACCGCTCCCGGTTTTCGGCCACCTCCTGCGGACGGGCGCCTTCGGCGGGCCGGATGGTCTTCAGAGCCACCCGGCGGCCGATTTGGGGGTCGTAGGCGAGGTAGACCACGCCCATCGCCCCCTTGCCGATGACCTCCTGAACCTGGTATCGCCCGACCTGGACCGATTCCTCCATGTTCGCCGCCTATGTTTGCATTCTGTCACAAGAGGGACTCCTCGGGGAAGCCCCCTTCCCGTCGGCCTTGCGCTGGGTCTCTCCACAAACTTGACATCAATATGCTAAGGATATATACTGTAATCCGGCTTAGATATGGAGCCCTGATCCAGAAAGGGCCGCCGTGGAGAGGATGGAAATGAACTGGGATCGGTTCACAGACAAGTTCAAAGAGGTTATCCAGGCCGCCTTTGAAGAAGCCAAGAGGCGCGGCAATCCGGAGCTGGTTCCCGAACACCTGGTCCTGGCGGCGCTCCGCCAGGAGGGCGGAGTGGTCCGAGGGGTCCTGGACAAGCTCGGAGTGGACCCCCTTCCGCTGACCAACCGTCTCCAGGCGGCCCTGGACCGCTTGCCCAAGGTCCAGGGAGGAAGCGATCCCGTCCTGTCCCGGGACTCCCTCGGACTTCTCGACGCGGCCCACGCCCAGGCGAGGTTCTTTAAGGACGACTACACTTCGACGGAACACCTCCTGGCGGCCGCTCTGGAGGCCCAGAACTCGGAGGCGGGGCGGGCCCTGGCGGCCTCCAAGGTCACCCCCGAGCGCCTCATGGCGGCCCTCCAGGAAATCCGAGGCGCCCAGCGCATCACCGACCCCAATCCCGAAGGCAAGTACCAGGCGCTCGAGCAATACGGGAGGGACCTTACGGAGCTGGCGCGGCTCCGGCGCCTCGATCCGGTCATCGGCCGCGATGAAGAGATCCGGCGCCTGACCCAGGTCCTGGCGCGCCGGACGAAGAACAACCCCGTGCTCGTGGGGGATCCTGGAGTGGGCAAGACGGCCATCGTGGAGGGGCTCGCTCTGAGGATCTCCGACGGCGACGTGCCCGAATCGCTGAAGGACAAGCGGCTGGTTCAGCTGGACCTCGCCTCGCTCATCGCGGGGACCAAGTTCCGAGGCGAATTCGAGGACCGGCTCAAGGCCGTGGTCAAAGAGATCGTCACCTCCGAGGGCGGCATCATCCTGTTCATCGACGAGTTGCACACCCTCGTTGGGGCGGGCGCCGCCGAGGGCGCCATGGATGCCGCGAACATCCTCAAGCCCGCGTTGGCCAGGGGTGAATTGCACGCCATCGGGGCCACGACGCTCGCCGAGTACCGAAAGCACGTGGAAAAGGACCCGGCCCTGGAGCGCCGCTTTCAACCCGTGTTCGTGGGAGAGCCTTCGGTGGAGGACTCGGTGGGCATCTTGCGGGGCCTCAAAGAGCGGCTGGAAGTCCATCACGGGGTGCGGATCCGCGATGCGGCCCTGGTGGCCGCCGTGACGCTGTCCCACCG
Organism: Acidobacteriota bacterium; assembly: GCA_040752915.1. NCBI lineage: Bacteria > Pseudomonadati > Acidobacteriota > Acidobacteriota bacterium. The sequence continues at coordinate 13,561 of JBFMHB010000036.1, read as the reverse complement.
GTACCTCCCCGACCGCCGGCTGCCCGACAAGGCCATCGACCTCGTGGACGAATCGGCGGCCCGCCTGCGGATCCAGATCGATTCGAGACCCTACGAACTCGATGGGGTGGAGCGGAGGGTGGCATCCCTCCAGATCGAAAAGCAGGCGCTGACCAAGGAGAGCGACCCGGCCTCCCTGGCCCGCCTGGAGGAGATCGAGAAGGAACTCTCCGGCCTCGAGGAGCGGGGACGCGCCCTGCGCGCCCGGTGGCAGGCGGAGCGGGACGCGATCCGCGAGATCCAGTCCATCCGAAAGGAAATCGAGAACCTTCGAGGGGAAGCCGAGCGGGCCGAGCGCATCGGCAACTTCGACGAGGCGGCCCGGTTGAGGTACGGCCGGCTGCCCGGGGCCGAGGCCCGCCTCCGCGAGGTCCAGGAGAGGCTCAGGGGAAGCCAAAAGGGCTCCCCCCTCCTCAAGGAGGAGGTGGAGGAGGAGGACGTGGCCCAGGTCGTTTCGGCCTGGACGGGGATCCCCGTGGCCCGGATGCTCGAAGGCGAGCGCCAGAAGCTCCTACACATGGAGGAGCGTCTCGAAACCCGGGTGGTCGGGCAGGACCAGGCCGTGTCCGCCGTGTCCGACGCCGTGCGGCGGTCCCGTTCCGGACTCGCCGATCCCCGGCGACCCATCGGCTCCTTCCTGTTCATGGGGCCCACGGGGGTAGGGAAGACGGAACTGTGCCGCGCCCTGGCCGAATTCCTCTTCGACGACGAGCGGGCCATGGTCCGGCTGGACATGAGCGAGTACATGGAAAAGCACTCGGTGGCCCGTCTCATCGGGGCCCCTCCCGGGTACGTGGGATACGAGGAGGGAGGACAGCTCACGGAGGCCGTTCACCGGCGGCCGTACAGCGTGGTTCTTCTGGACGAGGTCGAAAAGGCCCACCCCGACGTGTTCAACGTGCTCCTCCAGGTCCTCGAGGACGGCCGGCTCACGGACGGGAAGGGCCGGACGGTCGACTTCACGCAAACCCTCCTCGTCATGACGAGCAACGTGGGTTCGCGTTGGATGGGAGAACTGGAGGGGGAGGGCGGCGCGGCCGCCAGGGAGCGAATCTTCCAGGACCTCAAGTCCACCTTCCGTCCCGAGTTCCTGAACCGTCTGGACGAGGTGATCTTCTTCCGATCCCTTTCCAGGAGAGACCTGGAAGCCGTCGTGGACATCCAGCTCGGAAGGCTCGCCCGGCGACTCGAGGAGAGGGGACTGGCCCTGGAGGTCGCCCCGGAGGTCAAGTCCTTCCTCGCGGAGGCGGGTTGGGACCCGGACTACGGGGCCCGGCCGCTGCGAAGGGCGATCCAGAGGCACCTGGAAAACAAGCTGGCCCAAGAGGTGCTGGCGGGGCGGTTCGTCTCCGGCGACCGGGTGCGCGTGACCATGGGGGCGGGCGAGCCGGCATTCGAACGGGTGGCTGAAGTGTTACAGTAGTCGGGCCCGCGATCCGGGGGCTCGGCCCTTCCGGATGGGTCTTGGAGGACGGTCATGGGAAATTGGTTCAGAACGATGGTGCTCTTTGCGGCGCTGGCCGGGCTCCTCATGCTCGTGGGCGGCGCCGTGGCGGGTCAGCGCGGGGCGATGATCGCCTTCTTCATTTCGCTTGCGATTAATTTCTTCTCCTACTGGTTTTCCGACAAGATGGTCCTGGCCTCCTACCAGGCCAGAGAAGTGACGGAGGCCGAGGCCCCGCGCCTGCACGCGGTAGTGAGCGAGCTCAGTCAGCGGGCCGGAATCCCCAAGCCACGGGTGTACCGGATCCCCGACGAGAGCCCCAACGCCTTCGCCACGGGGCGCAACCCCGAGCACGCGGCGGTGGCGGTGACGGACGGCATCGTCCGCCTCCTTTCGGAGGAGGAACTCAAGGGCGTACTGGCCCACGAACTCGCCCACGTGAAGCACCGCGACATCCTCATCGGCACGGTGGCCGCCTCCATCGCCTCGGCGATCATGTTTATCGCGAGCATGGCTCGGTGGGCCGCCATCTTCGGCGGCGGCCGAAGCGACGACCGCGAAGGCGGCTTCAATCCCATCGGTCTGCTCGTCGCGGCCGTGGTGGCGCCCATCGCCGCGTTGCTCATCCAGATGGCGATCTCCCGATCCCGGGAATACGCCGCCGATGCGGGCGGGGCCTCCTACGCCGGAAACCCGTATGGCTTGGCGGAGGCGCTCAAGAAGCTGGACGCCTGGTCCAAGCGGGTTCCCCTGCAGGCGAGCCCCGCCACGTCCCACATGTTCATCGTCAAGCCGTTCACCGGGGGCGGCCTGTTCAGCCTGTTCTCCACGCACCCGCCGATCCCCAAGCGGATCGAAAGGCTCATGGGAATGAGGGGCTGACGGGGTCGCGGGACCCGGTTCTGCGGGGGAATCCGAAATGCAAAGCGCGAGAGCGAGCGTCGCGGCGGCGGTCCTTGCCCTGTCCACGCTTTGGGTGCCTGCCCAGGGAACCCGAGCCCAGCGGGAGACGCAGGTCGTCCGCGTGGTGAGGGAGGTGGCGCCTTCGGTGGTGTACATCTCCTCCCAGCAGCGGGTGAAGAATCCGTTCTCGGGCCCCTTCTGGGACCTGTTCGGGGAGGACTTCCCCGGAGGCGGGCCTCCCCGCGGCGAGGAGAACTCGTTGGGGTCCGGCGTGATCATCGATTCCGCCGGCTACGTCCTTACCAACGAGCACGTGATCATGGGCGGCGCCAACATCCGGGTGACGCTCAACGACGGAAGGCAGTTTCCGGCCCGGGTGGTGGGGTCGGCTCCCGAGATGGATCTCGCTCTCTTGAAATTGGAGGGAGGCGGCCCCTTTCCTTCGGCGCGCCTCGGGCGCTCGGACGACCTCATGATCGGGGAGACCGTCATCGCCGTTGGAAATCCCTTCGGACTCTCCAACACGGTGTCCGTGGGCGTCCTCTCCGCGGTGGGGCGGACCGTCGCGGCGGGCGACCGCCAGTTCTCGGACTTCCTCCAGACGGACGCCCCCATCAATCCGGGGAATTCGGGGGGGCCGCTGCTCAATATCCTTGGGGAGGTGATCGGAGTCAATACCGCCATCATCCGCCAGGCCCAGAGCATCGGCTTCGCCATCCCCATCAACCGCGCCCGGCGCGTGATGGAACAGCTGAAAGCCTACGGAAAGGTCCGGCCCACCTGGCTGGGCGTCTTGGTCCTCGATCCCAGCGAGTCGTACAAGAAAAGGCTCGGCCAGTCCTCCGGGGCGGTCGTCGCGCGGACCTACCCCTTCGCCTATCCTCAAGACGCCCTTCAGAAGGACGATTTCATCACCTCCGTGGACGGAAAGACCCTGGACGGGGCTGGGGACCTGAACGCGCGGATGGCGCTTCTGAACCCCGGTCAGAAGATCACCCTCGCGGGCCTTCGGGATGGGAAGCGCTTTTCGGCCACGGTGGAGGCCCGCCTGATGCCCGAACGGCTGACGCCCGCCATGGCGTGGGAACTGCTGGGCATTCGGGTGGCGTCGGAGGGCCGGGCCCTTGAAGTCGCGGCCGTGCGCCGTGGCTCGCCCGCCGAAGCGGTGGGCCTCCGGAGCGGGGACACGATCCTGGCGGTCATGGACCAGCCCGTCGAGAACCCGGAGGATTTCCTCGCCCAGTCCCGCTCGGCCCTTGGCTCGACGGGCCTGCCCATCAGCGTGGGAAGAGGCCCCTGGACCTACTACGTGACCCTGGACCTGCTGTCGCAATAAACTTCGGGAGATACGCCATGAAGGCTGAACCGTGTCCTTCGCCCGAGCGGGCAACCGAGACACCCGGCGAACGCGATCCCGCCCCCCGTGCGCACAAGAACCCCGTTTCCGTTGTGGATCGGAGGCGGGTGGGCCGCGAGGAGGATGGAACCGTGGAGGTGGGCGCCGCCGAACCCAATCTGAAGCCGACGTACGTGGAGGAGCTGGAGGGGCGGGTCGCCCGCGCCGAGGCGCGCCTGAAAGAGCGGCTGGCGGAGTTGGAGGAGGAGGCGAGGAGGTCCAGGGAGCGAGTGGCCCTGGATCTGGAGCGGCGCTTCGCCGACCGGGAAAAGGCCACCCTGCTGGATATATTGGACATCATGGATGACCTGGACCGGGCCGCGGCCCTCGCCGCCGACACTCCCTCCGTGGCCAAAGGCCTTTCGCTGGTTTCGAGCCGGTTCGCCCAATTCCTGGAGCGCAGGTCCTGCATCCGGTTCTCACCCGCCTGTGGGGACGCGTTCGACCCGACGATCATGGAGGCCGTGGCGCTTCAGCCCGGGGAGAAGGGGAAGGTCGCCGGTCTGCTTCAGGCCGGGTACCGCCAGGGGGATTCCCTCTTGCGGCCGGCCAAGGTTGCCGTGGGGACCGGTCCCCAGGATGCCGCCACCGGCGAAGGCTGACGAGCCGCGGCGAAGGGCCCCGGGCGCCCTCCGGGGCCCCGGATCGGGCCCGCCCGCTCAGGAATCGGGCTGGCTTTCCTCGGGGACGTGCTCTGCCGGGCGGCCGCCGAACTTCTTCCTCCAGGTCTGGCCCCAGTGGCTCCGTCCCGCCAGAGAATCCCGGTGGGAGATGAAGGTGTCCTGTCGGGTGCCCGAGGTGTCGGGAAGGTTCGACGGTTCCCTCGATTCAAGGACAAGCGGTCCCGGCATCGAAGGCCCCGTTTCACGCGCCGGGGGAGCGGAACCGTGCCTCGGCTTCCACCCGGGTCGTTGTGCACCCGACCCGCGCGGCTGTCCCTTTCCCCGGGCGCCGGGACCTTCCGGGTGCGACCTGCGGGGGGGCTTCCCCCGTCCTTTACCGGGAGAGGCCGACCTCGCGGCGGCGCTTCCCTCCTCGGGCCGGAAGGCAACGTCGCCGGCCCGGTGGGATCCCGACTCCCGGTCCGCCGCGGAGCCCTTCCGGAGGGTCCGCTCGGCCGCCGCCCGGCGCTCTGCTTTGGACTTGGACCGGGCCCTCTCCTCGGCTTTGCGCTTGCGGATGGCGGCAATCCGCTCGGCCAGGGGGACCTCGAACTTTTCCTCGGGCCGCCGGGTGTAGTCGAAGCCCTCCATCGTTCGCCGGGGGATCTTCCATCCAAGGTGCCGCTCGATTTCGCGGAAATCGCCCTCCTCCTGCGGCGAAACGAGCGTGAAGGCCTCTCCCGTCGCCTGGGCCCTCGCGGTGCGGCCCACACGGTGGATGTACTCCTCGGGGAGATGGGGCACGTCGAAGTTCACCACGAGCCCGAGGGCCTCCACGTCAATGCCGCGGGAGGCGATGTCCGTGGCCACCAGGACCTGATACCTGCCCGCCTTGAAGCCCGTCATGGCCTCGGTCCTCTGAAACTGGCTCCGGCCGCCGTGGATCCGGGCGCAGGAAACTCCGCGCTTCTCCAGGAAGTCTCCAAGGCGGTTGGCCCTGTGCTTCGTCCGGGTGAAGGCGAGGACGCTGCGGGCCTCCGGGAGCTTGAGGATTTCCAGCAGGAGGTGGGACTTCAATTCGTGGGGGACGGGGTAGGCCGAGTGGTTGATGCCCGCGGCGGGCTCGGATTTCTGCTCCACGTTGATGGCCACCGGGTTTGCCAGCATCTCGCTGGCCAGCTCCACGATGGGCAGGGGAAGCGTGGCTGAAAAGAGCATGGTCTGCCTGGACTTGGGAAGCCGGTCGAGGATCCGTCGGACATCCGGCAGGAAACCCATGTCCAGCATCCGGTCCGCCTCGTCGAGAACCAGAAACTCCAACGCATCCAATCGCGTGTACGGATACTGCATGTGATCCAGGAGCCGTCCCGGCGTGGCGATCACGACTTCCACGCCTTTCTTGAGGGCCTTGATCTGGGGCTCCATGCCCACGCCCCCGTAAATGGCGACCCCGCGGATCGGCGTGTGGCGGGCCAGGGCCTGAAGGTGGTCGGCGATCTGGGCCGCCAGCTCGCGGGTCGGTGCGAGGATGAGGGCGCGGGTCCCCTTGCCCGGGCGGTCCAGGAACCGCTGGAGAATCGGGAGGAGAAAGGCCGCCGTCTTTCCGCTTCCCGTGGCCGCGGCGGCCAGGACGTGCCGTCCCTTGAGAAGGGGCGGGAGGGCCTTTTCCTGAATCGGGGTGGGTCGGGTGAATTCCAGATCCCCCAGGGCCTGGAGGAGGTTCGGGTGGAGACCGAAGGTGGAAAACGACATGAATTTCCTGCGACGCTCGCGGTGCGCCGCGCCGCGCGCGGATACACCCTGCGTCAGGTTCCGGCCTGCGGTTGTCGGAAACGGTGGGATCGCCGGGGAAACCGCCGTTTGAGCCCTGGATCTCCGCCGCAGGACTCCCCGAGGTAGGGGCCGCAGGCGACGGGATCGTCGGACGCGAAGAAGCCCTTATCCCACATCACGCCGAAAATTGCAAGGGCAGAGGCGACGGGCGGGCCGGCGGACGCCCTCCGGGAGCCCTTCACGATCCCGGACCCATCCCGTCGAGGAGCCGCTGGAACCGGGGATGCTTGCGAAGGGAATCCAGATCGGAATCTTTCGAGGCCAGGGCGCGGTCTTTGAAACCGGCGGCCACCGCCTTTTCCAGGAATTCCATGGCCGATTCGCTCCGCCCCGCCCTCGCCAGGGCGCACGCGGCGTTGTAGTTCAGGATCGAGTGGCTTGGCAAGACGAGGGCCGCGGTCTCCAGGCAGAAGGCGGCCTCGTCGTAGCGGCCCGCCCGAAGGAGCTGGACTCCGAGCTGTTCCAGAGAGAGCGCGTTCAGTTGAAGCAGGTCCTCGGCGTCCTCCGAGTCCTCGCCCCCGGCCGCCTTCAGCTTTCTCAGTTCCCGGATCAGGCCCAGGAGCTGGTCCTGGCTGGAGACGGCCTTCAGGCGTCCCCAAAGGTCCTCGAAGCGCCGGTCGCGGGCCCGGGCCGAGATCACCTCTTCCGTGCGCTCGAGGGCGGCGGCCTTTCCGGCGGCGGCCGCTCCAGCGGGCACCTCCGGGTACAGCCGGGCGATCTGGGTGAACAGGCGATAGGCCTCATAGGAGCGGCCCTTTTGAAGGAGATCCTCCGCCTCTCCGGCGCGGTCGGCGGCCCACCGGCTTCGGAGGGGGTCGCCGGGGGAGGCTTCCTCCGCCGCGAAGAAGGCGAGGGCCTGGCCGAATTGGGCCGCATCGGGCCACCGGTGCTTTCCCTCAAAGACCTGCAACCAAACGCGATTTCCTCTTTTTGGTTCGGTTTCCAGGGCGCGCCCCATCTCGAAGCGGTTGAAATCCCTGTTCCCGGTCAGCAGGTAGAGGGAGAGGCCGCTCTTCCTGGGAAGGTCCTTCTGCTCCGCGTAGAAGGCCCCGCAGGAGATCACGCCGCGGAAGCGGTCCCTGTGCGTGAGGGCCAGGTGGAGCGCCGCCCGGGCCCCACCGGAGAAGCCCATGGCCAGGTGTCCGGAGGAGGCCATCGGGAAACGGGCGGAGACGTCTTTCCAGAGGGCCTGCTGGGCCTCCAGGATGGGTTGCCAGGGGCCGTTTCGGGAGTCGTTGGAGGCGGCCACGATGTAGCCCCCGGCCTCGGCGGCGTCCTTCACGAGGCGAAGGGGGACTTCCCCCTGGCCCGTCGGCGACAGGCAGAACAGGACGGGCCAGGGTCGTCCGGGATGGTAGCCTCGGGGCAGGTAGAGGGCGTACGAATGAGAGGGGTCCCCCTGGCAGAGCACCTTCGGATGGACGACGCCCGGTTCCAGCGCCGCCGGGGTTTGCGCCCCGGCGGATCCTGCCAGGCACAACGCAGCCAGGGCCAGGGCGAATCGGGTCCCCACGGTCACCTCCCGCCCCCCGGTGAAGGCGCCGTCGGGGCACCCGGGAGGCTGTCCCTATGGTACGGATTCCGGCCTTCAAGGTTGCGCGGGGCGGGGTGGAGGGATTTGCTATTGGTTTCAGAAAGTTGCAAACCAATAATTCGCATGCTATATTCAGATGAGACGGAGGAGGAGAACATGCGCCGTGTCCTATGGGGTGTCCTGTTTCTCTTGGCGACGCTCGCCGTCCAGGCGAGCTACGAGCCTTTGTGGCAATACAACGGGCCCGCGACCATCCTCTTCGCTCCCACTCTGGGCAACGACGGTTCCGTGTACTTCGCCACGGACGACGAAAAGCTCCGCGCCCTCACGCCCCAGGGTACACCCGCCTGGGCCGTCAAACCGGGAGGACTGATCGTCACGCCCATCGTCCTTCATGGGGGGGTGCTTTATTTCGGCACCTCCTCCCTGGAGATCCGGGCTTACTCCACGGCCGGGAACATGATCTGGAAGCAATCCGTCGGAGCCGTACCGGCCACCCCTCTCGCGGTGGCCGCCGACGGAAAGATCTACTTCGGTGGAAAGGACGGCGACCTTTACGCCCTCAACCCGGACGGCAGCCAGCGCTTCCACGTCCACCTGGGGACGGAGGTGGGGCCGCCCACGGTCGGGCACGACGGGACCGTCTACATCACCGGCGACAACTTCATGCATGCCGTGAACCCCAATTCGGGGATGGTCATCTGGAGGAAGAACTTCTTCAACGCCTCCAAGGTTCCCGTGGTCATGGACCGGTACGACGACCTGTTCTACATCCGGGAGGGCATCCTGGACGTCTACGACGTCCACGGCCAGTTCCTCTGGGAGGCCCGGGACCAGCAAGGCGGCCTCCTCCTGGTCAAGCGCATGGCGCCCGTCATTTACGGGGACACCCTCGTGGTGGCGGACGATGGGGGGAGCGAGATCTACGGGCTGGACGTCTCCACCGGGGCCATCCTGTGGGTGTTCTCCGACGTCAACACCGAGTGGACCCCGGAGGTCACGGCCTCCATGGCGGTGGACCGCAATGGAATCGTCGCCTACCTGGACGCCACCGGGGTCATCGCCTGGTTCGATGCGGTGGACGGATCGTTCTACGGATACATGCCCAGCATGGGGGCGGGGAAGGAAGCCGTCCTGCTCGGTTGGGGGATCAAGGGGCGAATCGTCACTCGAACGGGGCCGGGCACCCAGGTCCTCGCCGCGTATGCGGTCCCCGCGGGTCCCGGAGGCTCCTGGAGTCAGGGTGGCATGTCGGCGCGCCACGTTCAGCGCCGGGATGACGAGCCTTTCACGGCCATCCATTCCCCGGGTGACGGATCGGTCATCACGGGCGCGTTCACGGTAAACGGGACGGCCTCGGACGACTTTTCCCTGGGGAAGGTGGAGCTCTACATCGGCCAGTCCAAGGTGGCCTCTTCGGACGTCGGCACCCTGCTCTGGTCGACGAATTCCGCCCTGTTCGACGACGGGACCTACGACATCTCCCTTTTGGCCACCGATTCGGCGGGAAACGTGGGCGTGGACACCGTCACCGTCACCTTCGACAACCCTGCTCCGGTGCACAACGTGAGCCAGGGCCCCCCCACCTTCACCTGGCTGGACAACCTCGTGGACAACCAGTACCAGGTTCTGGTCTCCATGGACCCGACCTTCACCACCCCCGTCGTGACCAGTTCGTCGAAGACCAAGAAGTGGATCCGGGCGACGTCGTGGAAGCCTTCCGACAAGAAATGGGCCAAGGTCCTCGCGGCCGCCAACCTGGTCCCCAATCCGCAGGTGACCGTCTATTGGAGGGTCATCGGCCGGATCGGCGGCGAGGTCACGACCCGCAGCTTCACGCTGGACAAGACCCACTGAGCGAGCGTCCCGGAATCAACGAAGAGGGCCCCCGAGGGGGCCCTCTTTCTTCATGGGCGGCCTGAGGCGTCGGCCCCGGGCGGCCCCTGCGAAGCAGGGGCCCTCCTCAGTCCTTCTCGGGGAAGACGACCGTCGGGTGGAGGAGGCGCGCATCCACCCGGGCGAGGGCGAGGAACCTTCCGTCCGGGGCCAGGACCTTGACCATCCCCTCCCGTCCCTGAAGTCCCTTGGGGGCCGCCACGTCTTGCCCGTTGAGGAACAGGCGTTCCTCACGATCCGTGGCCTGGAAGGTCGGAAAGCCGAGATCCAGGGCATCGAAGGGCAGGAACCCGCTCGGCGCGAAGGGATCATCCAGGGGATTGGCGCCATGCACCGAATAGGGCCCCACTTCGGTCCGGCACAGCTGGAAGCAGTGGGCGGGAGAGCCGACGGCGGCTCCCAGGTCGCGCGCGAGGGCCCTCACGTAGGTTCCGGAGGAACAGCGGAGCCTGAAGTGGAGGTCCCGGGCGTCCACCGGTGAGACCTCAAACCTGTAAATCTGGATGGAGACGGGCGCCAGGTCGGGGACTTCCCCCTTTCGAGCCATCTCGTACGCCCGCACGTGGCCGATCCTTTTGGCCGAGAAGGCCGGAGGGATCTGCTGGAACGGGCCCACGAAGCGGTTGGCGGCCTCCTGCCATTCGGAGGCGGAAAGATGGGGCGGATCTCCGGTGGCGACCACGGTCCCGTCGCGGTCGTAGGTGTCCGTCCCCTCCCCGAACCGGATGACCCCCTCGTAGGCCTTGTCCATCCCTTGGAAGAACCGCGCCAGACGGGTGCCCTTCCCCAGCAGGAGGATGAGAAGGCCCGTGCAAAAGGGGTCCAGGGTTCCGCCGTGACCCACCTTGAACCTTCTCGGACAGAGGCGTCGCAGGGCCTGGACACAGTCGTGAGAGGTCATCCCCGATGGCTTGTCGAGGAGGATGAGACCGTGCGGCGAAACTTCAGCCTGAGTCACGGCCGCCCTCCTCTTCCCCGCGGTGAAGGGATGCGAGCAGGTCCTCGATGCGGCGGGCGCTTTCCGCCGTTTCGTCGAAGGCGAACCGAATCTCCGGGAGCTGCCGGAGATGGAGGCGGGAAGAAAGGTAGGCCTTCAAAGGCCGGACATTCTCGGAGAGGGCCTCGGCGGCGCCCTTGCGGTCCAGGTTGGGTTCCACGACGGTGTAGAACACCCTCGCCACCGACAGGTCCCGGTTCACCTGGACCTCGGTGACGGAGATCCACCGGAGGCGGGCGTCGTTCAATTCCTGGAGCAGGGCGTTGGAGATGCCATGGCGGAGAAGGTCTCCCACCTTGTCCGATTTCGCGAAGCGCCGCATCCACTCACCTGCTGGAGCCGCCGGTGGTTCCGGCTCCCTCGTCGTGCCGCCGGACCTCCCGGCGCGTCAGTACACTTCCTCGACGGCCGCGAAGACCTCCACCTCGTAGTGGTCCTCCAGAAAGGCAACCGCCGTCCTCAGCCGGTCCCGGGCGGCGGACTCCCGACCGGCCAGGGCGGCGAGGGTGAGGGAGGCCATGCCGGCGTCTTCCAGGTACCCGCTCTCGCAGGAGGCCACCCCGAATCGCCCCTGGGCCTTCTCCCTGAAAGACTTGATGACCGACCGCTTGTCCTTCAGGCTCCTGGAGGCCTGCAATCTGAAATCCACCCGGACCACCGCCACCACGGCGCGTTCGGGCTGACGCATGGGAAACCCTCCCTCGGAGCGACCCCACACCGGGCCCGTGCCCAAGGATAAGGCCTACTAGAGCGTCCGCTCCTGGATCTGGATCTCGAAGGCCTCCAGCACGTCGCCCGGCTTCACATCGTTGAAGTTCTCGAGCCCGATGCCGCACTCGAGGCCTTCCTTCACCTCCGAAGCGTCATCCTTGAAGCGCTTGAGGGAGCCGATCCGGCCCGTGTGCACCACCACGTTGTCCCTCAGCACCCGGATCTGGGCCGTTCGCGGGATCCGGCCATCGGACACGATGCACCCGGCGATGGTCCCCACCTTGGAGACCTTGAAGATCTCCTTGACTTCGGCGTGGCCCAGGATGACCTCTTGTTCAATGGGTTTGAGCATACCCGTCAGGGCCAGCTTCAGCCGATCCACCAGATCGTAAATGACCGTGAACAGGGCGATCTCCACGCCTTCGTTCTTGGCCACCTCCGCGGCTTTGCGCTCGGGTCTCACGTTGAAGCCGATGATGATGGCGTTGCTGGCGGAGGCCAGAAGGACGTCGCCCTCGGAGACGGCGCCGACTCCCTTGTGGACGACGGCGATCTTCACCTCCTCGGTGGAGAGGTCCTGGACCTGCTGGGCGATGGCCTCCAGGGATCCCTGCACGTCCGCCTTCAGGATCACGGAAAGCTCCTGGATCTCGCCCTGCTTGATGGCGCCGAAGACGTTCTCGAGCCGCACCTTGGAGGACCTCAGCGCCTTGGCCTTTTCCTGCTCCTTCCGGAAGGCCGCGACCTGCCGGGCCTTGGCCTCATCCAGCATGGCCTGGAAGACGGACCCGACGGCGGGCACTTCGGAGAAGCCGAGAATCTCCACAGGCGTGCTTGGCCCGGCCTCCTCCACGCGCTCGCCCTTGTCGTCGAACAACCCGCGCACGTGGCCGAAGGTGGAGCCGCACAGGAAGAAGTCCCCCACGCGGAGGGTCCCGTCCTGGATGAGGACGGTGGCGACGGGGCCGCGCGTGCGGTCCAGCTTGGACTCGAGGACCGTTCCCATGGCGGGGGAATCGGGGGCCGCATCCAGGTCCAGCATGTCGGCCACCAGGGCCACCATTTCCAGCAGTTCCTCGATGCCCTGCCTGGACTTCGCGGACACCGGGACCGCCACGGTTTCGCCGCCGAACTCCTCGGTGACGATGCCGTGTTGCATGAGTTCGCGCTTGACCCGGTCCGGATCGGCTCCGGGCTTGTCCATCTTGTTCACGGCCACGACGAAGGGTACGTTCGCGGCCTTGCAGTGGTTGATGGCTTCCACCGTCTGCGGCATGACCCCGTCGTCGGCCGCCACCACGAGGATGACGACGTCGGTCACCTGGGCGCCGCGGGCGCGCATGAGGGTGAAGGCCTCGTGGCCGGGCGTGTCGAGAAACACGTACTCCCTCTCGCCGTGGCGCACTCGGTAGGCCCCGATGTGCTGGGTGATCCCGCCGAACTCCTTGCTCGTGATGTCCACGTCGTGGATCGCCTCGAGGAGGGAGGACTTCCCGTGGTCCACGTGGCCCATGACCGTCACCACGGGCGCGCGGGGGGTCTTGTTTTCGGCCGGGACGTCCTCCTGGGTGAGGACGAGTTCGTCCTCGAAGGAGATCACCTCCGCCTGGAAACCGAACATGGAGGACACCTGGATGGCCACTTGACTGTCCAGGGGCTGGTTGATGGTGACCAGGATCCCCCGCATCATCAGCTTGGCGATGATGTCCTTGACCTTGACGGACAGCTTGTCGGCCAGTTCCTTGACCGTGATTCCTTCCCGGATGAAGACGGCCTCGCCTTTTTCGGCCTTGGCCTGGGCGTCGAGGATCTCCTGGTCCAGCCGCTCCTGGCGGTCCACGCGGGCCTGCAGCTTCTCCAGCCGGCGCTCGCGCTTGGTCTTCCGCCGCGCGTCCACGGGGGCCGGGCGCGGAGCGTGGGCCTCCACGACCGGACGCGGGGGGGGAGCGACAGGCGCACCGGGCGCCGGTCCCGTCCGGCTGCGGCCGGGTCCCGCGGCGGGCCTTCCAGGGGCCGGCGGTCTTTGTCCGGAAGGCGCCCCCGAAGGTCGCGACGGACCCTGAGCGGGCCGCTGGGCGGGGCCGGCCGGAGGCCTTGCGCCCGTGGGGGCGGAGGGCCTCGGAGGAGTGGGACTCTGGGCCGGTCCCTGAGGGCGGCGAACCTCTGCGCCTCCCGCCGGGCGTTGCGCCGCAACGGTCGGGGCGGG